>JAKSBK010000527.1 GCA_022361155.1 Pseudomonadota bacterium | reverse complement strand
TCGCCGCCCTCTCCGTGACCGGCACCTAGCGCGCGCTGAACTTCCTTCTCGGCGGCCACGTTTTGCCACAGGCGCCCTTGATGCTGCATGATGTCGGGCGAAGTACCTGCATAGAACAGAAACATGAACGCGATCGTCGTGCACAACAGGTACACGATGTATTTCTTCTCGATCGCTAGATGCATGAAGTTCCTTGCCACCAGGTAGGCCTTCACCACCGCAATGCCAAACGCCGTGGCTAGGGTCAGCAGCTTGATGCCAAACATCGGTCCCACGATGCTGACGATGAGCAACGCCAGCAAGACAGCCCAGATCTTCACATAGTAGGCCGCACCGTGCTCATCATGGGTCTCCGCATGTGATTCTACTTGCGTCATATCGAGCCTATTTCACGCTAGCCACTATTTTGCAATGTAGAGAAGGGGGAACAGGAAAATCCAAACAATGTCGACGAAGTGCCAATAATTCCCGATCAGCTCGACGCGATGCAGCTCTTCGTTCTTTCTGGCATCGAACGAAACGAAGGCCAGACAGACCATTCCAGCGATCACATGCAACGCGTGCAGGCCCGCGGCGGTGTAGTAGAAGCCCCAAAAGGCATTTGCGGTGATCGTGTATCCAGCCTGGATCTCCGCGGTCCATTCAAATGCCTTGACAACGATGAAGGTGGCGCCGCCCCCGATCGTATACCACAGGTACACGAAGGCCTTTTGGCCGTTCTTGCGCTGGGCTTCGTGGTGGGCAAGCACCGCCGACAGGCTTGAAGTCAACAGCACGAAGGTGTTGAAGCCCCCGAGCCACGTGTTCGTGTGCGCAGCATAGTCCCCGAACTCCGGGTGTCCGAGGCGGTGCATGATGTAGGAGGCGAGCAGCCCGCCGAAGATCACGATCTCGGACGCGATCACCCACCACACACCCAAACGGCCGGTGGGAATGCCGCTGGCGCTGCGCAAGTTAGCCATCGGTCGAACTGCTGCGCTCATGGTTTATCTTTCCTCATGAACCAATTCCGCTGGGACCACGTTCGTATACGGCTCAATGCGCGTTGCCAAGTCCCTGTCGCTCCAAGTCCCTGTCGCTCCAAGAGCTGGGAAGGCACTAGGCAGGCGCAGCTGCTGGTTTGACACGCTCCTCATGTCCTTCGGGAGGCTCGTTCTGCGGCCAGTAATCGTCCTCCCGGCCTTCGGGGCTGTATTCGTATGGCCCGCGGTAGCAATTCGGGAACTCACCGTGGCGCCAGTTTCCGTGTCCGGGTGGTGACTCGGTAGTCCACTCGAGGGTATTGGCCTTCCAAGGATTCTTGCCGGCAGGCTTGCCCTTGAACATGCTCCAGACCCAGTTGAAGAAGAACACTCCCTGAGCCAAGAGCATGATGATCAACGCAGTGGTGGCGAATTCACGAATGGCTTGGTACTCGGGCAAAGCCAGCTCGGGGAAGTGCTCATAGCTATAGATGCGACGGTGTTGGCCCGCTAGACCCAAGAAGAACAGGGGAAAGAAGATGGCATTATAACAGGTAATGCTGACCCAGAAGTGAATCTTGCCCAGGGCCTCGTTCATCATGCGTCCGAACATCTTCGGGAACCAGTAAGTGAAACCGGCGAAGGTTCCGATGATCGCAATGGGATAAAACGTGTAGTGGAAGTGGGCCAGGACGAAGTAGTTGTCGTGGAAATAGATATCTGCGCCGCTCGCACCCAAGAAGATCCCTGTAATGCCACCGATGATGAACTCGGCCCAAAAGGACAGAGCCCACAGCATCGGTGTCGTAAGTTGGATCTTTCCGCCGTACAGCGAGGCAATGACCGCGAAGGTCATTTCGGCGAGCGGCACCGAGATCAGCACCGTCGTGACGGTGAAGATGTTCGCCATGCGCGGGTCGATGCCGGACACGAACTGGTGGTGCGCCCAGACAAAGAAGCTCAGCACCCCCGTCGCGATCGCCGTGTACAGGATCGTCTTGTAGCCGAAGAGCTTCTTGCGGGAGAAGGTGGGGATGATATCCAAGCTGATCCCCACCGCAGGCAGCAGCACTACGTACACCTCGGGATGCCCAAAAAACCAAAACAAATGCTGCCACAGCACGGGGTCGCCACCGGTTGCCGGGTCGTAGAAACCCGTGCCAACCGTTTGGTCGAACACGAGCATGACCGCGCCCGCAATCAGCGGTCCCACCGACGCCATGAACAAGATGCTGGCGATCACGATCATCCAGACGACCATGGGCATATCGAACATGCGCAGGCCGGGGGCGCGTGCGTTCATTGCCGTCGTCACGAAATTGATACCGCCCAGAAGGAAAGCCACGAATTCCAGCCCCACCGCGATCACCCAAAGGGTGGAGCCCAAAGGCGTCAGGTTGTAGTGCGCCTTGGCCGAAAGCGGTGGATAGGCCGTCCAGGCACCGCCGAAGCCACCCCCCTCCACCAAGAAGGATGCGATCAGCACGACCGCACTAAGGAAGAAGACCTGAAACGAGAGGCGGTTGATGCGGGGAAACACCATATCGTCGGCGCCGAGCATCAACGGAATGCAGAGGTTTCCGAAGGCCGCGATTAGTACCGGCATCGCGACCCAGAAGATCATGATCGTGCCGTGGTTTGTGACCAGGGCGTTGTACTCCGCCGGTGAGACTTGCCCCCAAAAAGGCACGTCCGAGCCCGGCCAGGCGAGCTGCATGCGGAACACGTAGGCCATGAAAGCGCCGATAAGGCCCATGGCCATGCCCGTTAACATGTACTGGAAACAGATGATCTTATGGTCGGTCGACAGCAGATACTTGGACACGAAGCCTTGCGGCTCGTGGTGCTCCTCGTGATGCGCTTCCTGCTCGACGGACTCCTTCGAGGGCTGTTCGTATGCCATCGCGACTCCTCAGGCGCTAGCGGGTGTCCAAAGCTGCGTAAGCGGTTTTGGTGCGGGAAGCCATCCATTTCGCGTGCTGTGCCGGAGTTCCGATAACCACGCGAGCCGGCATCAGTCCATGACCGATCCCGCACATTTCCTTGCACTGAATGTCGTAGGTCCCAGTCTTGATCGGCTTGAACCAGCCGGTGATCACCCGGCCGGGGATCGCGTCTTGCGTCAAGCGAAATACCGGCACGGAGAAACTGTGCATGACGTCCCGGGCGACGAGCTTGTAGTGGTAGGTCTTGTTCACCTCGAGCCGGAGCTCGTCGACGGTACGGATGTCATCCGGAGTGTCCAGTTTACCATCCGGCCCTGGATGCTCGAAGCTCCACGCCCACTGCTGTGCGATCACGCGTACCGTTCGATCGGGCTCTGGCAACGTCTGCTTGACGTTCACCCAGACTTGAATGGCGACAACAAGGATATAGACGTCGCATACGAGCACCAGCAGGTGCGGGATCGAAATCCATCGGGTCTGGTGCTTTTCCTCGCCTGAGATGTACTGACCGCGCTGGCCCTTGTCTCGAAAGAAAATGATGAAACCAATGAAAACCACCATGCACAGGGTACCCCAAAACCCCGTCAGCCAAGTGATGACGTCGATCGCAAAGTCGATGTCCGCAGCATAGGACGAAGCCTGATCAAGGTACTGTTGAACCATAGCGAACGACCTCCGAAGGGTACGAGGCGCACAAAGCTGACCGCTGAGCGCCGGTGCGGGCACGGATCGCGAACCCGCACCCCACAGCAGCCGGGTCACACACTGGCTGTTTCATCCTGGCTGTGCTCACTGCAGGCTCATCACATAGGCGACCACGTTGCGCATCGCCTGCTCGTCGGCAAGGACCTTGGCCATGGGCGCCATTTGCGCACCCGTGATATCGCGTGGATCGGAGCCACGCACGCCCTCCTTGAATTTCTTCAATTGGGCCAGCAGATACCAGTCGCTCGCCCGGTTGATGGGCGGCGATTTCAGGAGCGGGTTGCCCGCTCCCTTGGGTCCATGGCACGCGGTGCAGGGGGTGTAAAGGGCCTGACCAGCCTGCTTGTCACCCCCGGTTAGCAGGGGGGCCGGCTTGGCTGCCGGCATCTTGGCCACCAAGGCGGCGATCGCCTTGATATCCGCCTCCGTATCAATTTCGATTGCCATCGGTCGCATGCGCATACCAGACACATCGTCGGGGTGGGTGCCCCGGGCCCCGCTCTTGAACTTCGTGAGTTGGCCTTCGACGTACCAGTCCGGCAGCCCCGCGATCGCCGGAGCCTGAAACTCTCTTCTTCCAAGCCCGTCCGCACCATGGCACTGGGTGCACAGCTCGAACCACTGCTCGGCGCTTGCGGTGGCTCCCTCGGCTTTCTCACCGCTGCTGCACCCAGCTGCCATTACAGCGGCCAGAGCCGCCGGGATTATGGTAGTTCGCATCTTGGTGATCTCGGCTCGTCTGGTGACACCAGCTAGAGACGTAAAGAAAACTCGCTGCACACGACGTGAAGCCTGCCCCGCTGGCAAGACACGCGGCACGCACCTACTGCTAAGCCTAGAGCAATACATCAACAACAAGAGGGCGGCGCTCGATTCGCCGGCCTAACGCCAGTCGTCTTTGGAACCGACGCGATATCAGCATAGTTTGTCACCACGGGCAAGACCTGATCCACGGCTTCAGCCCGAAGCAAGCGCGGTAGTGGCTCGGCAGGTGGGCCGCCGCTGATATTCCGAATCCAATGGAAAAATGAAATGGAGTTAAGGTCACGATCCCGAATTCCCGAACGCCGGCCGACACCTACTCCCCTGGCGGCGAGGCAGTCTTGGATCGCAACGCGTCGAGCTCCCGGGCGGTCCAAGGATCCACGCGCGCTTCCAGCTCGGAGCGTATCGCTGCGACCTGCGAGGCCTCCACCGCCGGCGCTGCGTTTCCAAAGGACGAACGCACGAAGGTCAACACCGTTGCGATCTGATCGTCATCGAGACCCGGAGGAGGAGGCATCACCGCGTTGAACTTTTGTCCTCCCACGTCGATCTCGCCCTGCAGGCCCTTGAGGACGATTCTGATCGGAGTTTCGGGGTCCTGCGTGACCCAGTCGGAGCCCGCGACAGGAGGAAAGGCACCCGGCACGCCCTTGCCGTTCGCTTGATGGCACACCTGACACACGGTGACGTAGACCTGCTCACCCGGGCTGGCGGGCTCCGCCGGCGCGAGGGCCTGCTCCTGGCCTGGAGCCAGCACGCGGACTTGCGTGCGTGTGTAACCCGCCAGCGTATCCTCCGCGGACGGCACCCAAGGGAGGCCCGAGCTGACAACGAGGCCCGCGAAGATGAACGCCCCCATCACCATCCCGATGGTTGCAGGCACCACCACAGAACCGGAACCCGAATTGCTCATGCGTTGACCTCCTGCGTCACCTCAGGATCAGTGGCCTGGGTGCCGACCGTGCACATCCGCCTGCCCCGCCGCCGGCGCAGAGCTCGCGGAGGTGGCTTGTCCCGGTGCCGCTCGCTCCGGCGCTGCAGGCCCCATGTCGGGAAATGCCGTAACCGGCCTGAAGCTCGGAGAGCGGATCCACCCGGAAAGAGCGGAGAGGTCGTTCGAAGGCTTGGGCGCCACCATTGGAAACGCCGAGCGCCCCTTGTTCGCGAACTCCTTCGCAACGGCTTCTACTCCGGCGAGCTGCTGCGCCTCCAGAGCCCGCACTTCGGCCAGCGCCGGGTGCACCGGGGCTTCGTTCCAGCCTGAGCGCCACCGGTGGTCCACCATGCTGCTGTAGAAGAAGTACAGCGTGAACAAGCCCACCACGGTGACCACCGTAGCACCCAGGTAGATCAGCATTTGATCTCTACCAGACATATCGCCTCTGCTCGATACTACCTCAAGCGTTCACGAACTGCTCCGCCCGGATTCGACGTGGATCTTTGATCGGGATCAGGTTGTGGCGAAGCATCTCTCGAAACACCACGGCGAAATACACTCCCAGCACTCCCAAAACACATGCCAGGTCCAACCACACCATGCTGAGCTCGAGCTCGGGCCCCCCAAAGAACGGCAAGACGATGTAGTAACCCTCTACGATGTGCATCACCAAGATCCAGGACGCACCAAAGCCGAGGACAGGCAGATTCCGCTTTATGTTGCGAGACAGAATGAGAAAGAACGGCATGATGAAATGCAAAACCACCAGGCTCATGCTCACCCAGCGCCAAGTGGGATTGTCCCAACGGAGATGAAAGAAAACCGTTTCCTCTGGAATCGCGGAATACCAAATAAGGAAGAACTCACTGAACGAAATATAGCCCCAAAACACCAAGAAACCGAACTGGAGTTTTCCTAGATCATGATAGTGCTCGACGTGTACCGTATTGCCCAGGAGTCCCGCATTGCGCAGCGACAGCGTGATGACGATGATGAGGGCGTGAATGATCACGATCGAGCTTGCAAACATGTGCACGCCCCACATGGTTGAATACCAATTGGGTATGAGCGACATGAACCAGTCGAAAGCCGCGAAGGTCATGCTGAAAGCCAGTATGATCGTCGCAAGCGGTGCAAAGCGCTGGAGCTTCGCAGTCAGTTGTGGGTCGCCGGATTCATCTTGCTGCGTAGAGCGCCGGAACAACGTTCCCGCAATCCAGAACCAGATCCCGAAATACAGAATGGCTCGCACTGCAAAGAACGGGGTGTTCAGGTAGGCGTGCTTCTTGGCCATGATCGCGTGATGCGCCAGATGCTCCGGGTCGTGGTGCTCGCCACCATGGCTCGGCGCGGCGGCGTGTCCCTCCGAGCCTGGGTGCACGTCCTCAGGCGCTGCGTGCTCTTGAGCGTGCGCGACACCGTGTTCCTTGTCGAGCTCCAACCAAGGATACAACGTGTCCATCGATGCGGCTACCGGCAGGAAAAGTACGATGAGCACGGGGACGCCACGCGTAAGAAACTCGGCTGTCCGCCTGACGGTCACGCTCCATCCCGCTCCCGTCAGGTGCTGAATCAGCACGAAGAACATCGAGCCAAAGGCCACCGTCAACGCCAGCCAGAACGCGAACAGGTACGAAAACGCGAAACGCTCTGGATCGACGCCGTAGCCAACGCCCGCGACAACCAAGCCGAAAGCACCGATCGCAGCGGCCACCTTCCAAGCGCTGGCCCAAAAACCAGCCTCCGGAATGCGAAAGCTCGTTTGGTTCTTGACGTCGCTCACTGGTTTGCCTTCGTGTTACCTGGCCGCCTGGCTGACCTGCAGGACCCGGACATAGGAGACGATGGCCCATCGGTCGTCGACCGGAATCTGTGTTCCATAGGCGGGCATGTTTCGGATCCCGTTGGTGATGGTGCTGAAGAGCTGACCGTCCGGCATGTGGCGGATGCGATCATTGTGAAACGTAGGCGGGGGAGGCATGCCTGCGTTGCGCTGCACGACCGTTCCCTTTCCGCTGCCCGAGCCATCGTGACACGGCCCGCAGTAGATGTTGAAGCGATCGCCTCCCCGGCGCATCAGGTCTTCCAGGCCCCCTGCCCGCTCCACCACGACATCCGGTATCGCGAGGGCGTAGCCGCCGTCGCGAGCCGAAAGCCCCGTGCGTACGGCTTCGTTTGGCTCCGCTTCGCGTGGCACCGTGTGAGCGACCTCCGGTCTCATGGTGCGACCGTCGCCGAAGAACTCGCTGGCCTGCTGCGCGTCGTAGCGTTGTTGATCATGCATGTTGCGGATCGGGACCAAGGGCGCCTGATCCGCGGTCCAGCCCCTGCAGCCCGCCACGGCTATGATCGGGGCCAAGAAGCAGGCCGTTGCGAGCTCTTTTCCGAGGCGAAGCCGAGGTCCAAGGGCCCGTCCCAGAACAACTCGATCGGCTGCGGTCGTGCAGGGCGGCGCGCTCGCGGCTTTCATCCTCGCAAAAATCCTCGCAATAGCGCTGCCATTGCTGCGGTTCTTCCTCCGGGCGCGCCGGCGAATCGCATCCACGCTGCGCGGCCGGTCTCGACCAGCTATTCTTGGACGGACCCTAAGCGCAACCCTCACCGGTCCTCCTCATGTACAAGCTCCACGTAGTCGGGCCTCAGCGACTCCATGAAGGCCTTGGTATGCCCCGCATCGAACTGCCGATCGGCCGCCTCGATGGAAATGAAGAACTTGTCGTTCGAGCACTGATCGAAACGCTCCGAATAAAAAACGGGATGGTGATGCCGGGGCAGCTTGTTCAGGTGAAGCATGCCGAGCAACGATCCGAATGCCGACAGCAACACCGTCAGCTCGAAGAGGATGGGCACCATGCTCGGAATGGCGTCGGCTGGCTTACCGCCTATGATGAGCGGGTAGTCGATCCCATTCATCCAGTACATCATCGAGAAGGCCGCCGTCACTCCCGTGAGGCCGAAGCACAAGACGATCCAGCCGAGCCTGGAGTCGCCCAAACCCATGGCCGCGTCCATCCCATGTACCGGGTAGGGCGTGTGGACATCCCACTTCTGATAGCCCTGGTCTCGCACCCTTTCAGCGGCGTGCAGGCAAGCTTCCGGTTGGCTGAACTCAGCTAGGCACAGGGCAACCGGCTTCGCTCCCATCTCGCTAATCTGGTCCATAGCCATCGCCCAGCCTCCTATGCAAGCGCCGGCTTGGTTTCGGCGTATGCCTGGTCGTCCTCTCGATGGTGATGGGGATGGGCCTCGGGCAGCACTCCCTTGACCTCGCTCATAGCCACCATGGGTATCCAGCGAATGAAGAGCATGAAACAGGTGAAGAAGAGTCCCAGCGAGCCCACGAAGCAACCGACGTCCACGATGGTCGGGCTGAAGTACCCCCACGACGAGGGCAAGTAGTCCCGATGCAGGGATGTCACGATAATCACGAAGCGCTCAAACCACATTCCGATGTTGATAATAAACGAGATTGCGAACATCCAAGGAATGCTGGTGCGTACGCGCCTGAACCAGAACAGCTGAGGCGAAATAACGTTGCAGCTGACCATGCACCAGTACGCCCACCAATAGGGGCCGGTTGCGCGATTTAGAAAAGCATAAAGCTCATACTCGTTGCCCGAATACCAGGCGATGAAGAACTCCATCGAATACGCATAGCCTACCAGGCTGCCGGTCACGAGCATGATCTTGTTCATCAGCTCGAGATGCTTCATCGTGATGATGTCCTGCAGCCCATAGGCCGTGCGTGCGATAATCGCCAGGGTCATCACCATAGCGAATCCGGAAAAAACAGCTCCGGCCACGAAATAGGGCGGGAAAATAGTCGTGTGCCAGCCGGGTATGACCGAGGTGGCGAAATCGAAGCTGACCACCGAGTGCACCGAGAGCACCAGCGGTGTAGAGAAGGCGGCGAGGATGAGATAGCCGCGCTCGTAGTTGCGCCAATGGCGATTCGAGCCACGCCAGCCCAGGGCAAACAGGCCATACCAGAAGCGGCGGCTTGCAGTCTTGGCACGATCACGGATCGTGGCCAGGTCCGGTATCAGACCCACGTACCAGAAAATCAGCGAGACCGTGAAGTACGTGCTTACCGCGAACACGTCCCAGAGCAGAGGGCTCTTGAAATTGGGCCATATGCCCATCTGGTTCGGTATTGGCAGCGGATAGTAGATGAACCAGGGCCGGCCGACATGGATGGTCGGGAAAAGCAACGCACATATCACAGCGAAGATCGTCATCGCCTCGGCGAAACGATTGATGGACGTGCGCCACTTCTGCCGGAAGAGAAACAGAATCGCAGATATCAGCGTGCCTGCGTGTCCGATTCCAATCCACCACACGAAGTTGGTGATATCCCAGGCCCAGCCTGCAGGGCTGTTGTTACCCCAGGCTCCAATACCTTCCCAAAAGAGGTAGGCGAGCGAAACGAAGAGGACGCCCAGAAAGAACACGGCCACAGCGAAGCAGGCCCACCAGCCGAGCGGTGCGCGGTCTTCGATCGGACGACTGATGGATTCGGACACGCTGCCAAACGTGATCCGTTCTGGCAGAAGCGGTGTCTCTCCTATCTCCGCTATGGGGCGAAAGCTCATCCGTGCGTCTCCGGCTTGGCAGAAGCGGTCCCTGTACCCATGTTGGGGTTTGGGTTGCGAATCTTCGCGAGGTAGGTCGTACGCGGACGCGTGCCGATGTCTGCGAGCAGCTTGTAGCGCCGGTCGACTTGGTCCAGTGCCGCGAGTTGACCTCCAGGCAGATTCCGGTCCCCGAATACGATTGCCTCGGCAGGGCAAGCCTGCTGGCAGGCGGTTCGAATCTCCCCTTCAGCAATTGTACGATGTTCGCGCTTGGCGCGAATGGTTACGTCTTGAATACGTTGTACACAATAGCTGCACTTCTCTACGACACCCCGAAAACGTACGGTCACGTTTGGGTTCTTCTGCATCCTCTCGGTTTCCGGAATCGCCAAATTGTAATTGCGGAAATTGAAGCGACGCACCTTGTAGGGGCAATTGTTCATGCAGTAGCGGGTGCCAATGCACCGATTGTACGCGATGTCGTTGAGACCGCTGGGAGTGTGGGACGTTGCATTGACGGGGCAAACGTTCTCGCATGGCGCCTCCTCGCAGTGCTGGCATGCCAGCGGCTGGAACGCCACCTCGGGGTCGTGCTCGTCACCGACGTAGTAGCGATCGATGCGCAGCCAGGACATTTCCCGGCCGCGCGCTACATCGTCCTTGCCCACGACGGGAATGTTGTTTTCCGCCTGACATGCCATCACACAGGCTGCGCAGCCGACGCAGCGCGTAAGGTCGATATTCATGGCCCACTGGTTGCCCTTGGAATAGTCGACCGTGGGCCATAGGGGGGCCACGCTCGGGATGGGACTCTCGTACTGCGGGAAATTCGGCTTGTCCTTGTAGGCCTCGAGCGTGCCGTCGATGACAACCGGACGCCCCTCCATGGAATCGTGCTCTTGCGTTTGCGCGATCGCATGCATGCGGCCGCTGACCTTGAGTCGAACGCCATCCGTGAAGTGCGGAGCAGTGGACGTACGAAGGGGATACACGTCGAAGCCCGTGCCGTTGCCGAAGCGGCCCGCGTGCGAGCGGCCCCACCCGAGCGGCAGCGTGATGCTGTTGTTTGCGTGACCCGGCACGATCCAGGCAGCGATCTCGATAACGCGATCGCCCTGCGACAGCTGGATGACGGCACCGTTGCGGACCCCGAGCTCTGCGGCCGTAGCGGGTGACAACGTGGCCGCGTTGTCCCACGTGATGCGGGTGATGGGGTCAGGAAGCTCCTGCAACCAGGCGTTGTTGGCAAAGCGGCCATCGAGCATTCGACTGTCGGCAGCGAACACGACCTCCAGGTTGTCCCTGGACGGCGGCTTCCTTGCCGGCAGCTGCTGCAAGGCCAACGCGGTGTCCGCGCCTCTCGGCACGAGCCGCAACGGCGCCGTGGCGCTGTTTGCCACCAGGCCGCGGTGCAGCGTGCGAAACCAAGCGCTCTCGCCGCCCAGGCCACGATCGCTCAGCGTGGCGCGAACCGCTGAGTATCCGTCGGTCGCCGCAGCGCCGGCAAGGCCCGCCAACAGCTCGATGTTGCTGCGCCCACCATGCAGCGGTGCAATGAGTGGTTGCTGCACGCTGTAGGTTCCGTCGCTCGCACGTTGATCGCCCCAGGCTTCGAGCTCATGGGTTCTGGGCATGTGCCAAGTACAGCGCATCGAGGTCTCGTTGCGCCACCCGCACAGGTGAGCACTCGCAGGCACTTTCGCCAGCTTGCCGGCGAACTCCAGATCGGCTGGCGCGTCGTAGCAGGGATTGCCACCCAGTATGAACAAGGTCTTGACGGCACCGGCAGCCATATCCGAGGTAAGCGCAGCCAGATCCGCAAACTGCTCGGGTTCAGCCGCGTCCGTCACCGGAAAATAGCGCACCGTCTGCCCCACGTTCGACAGGCTTGCGTTCAGCACGTGGACAAGCGCGTGCACCGCCGGAGGCTGTCCTGACCCCGCAACGATCAGGCTACGGCCCCGGTGGCTCGCCAGCTCGGCCGCCACCTGCCGAATCCACTCGGCCGGGATGCCGTCCTTCGAGGCACCCGAGGCTGCGTCCGCGACCTCCCCGAGCGCGATTCCGTGCGAGGCCGCCAGCTCAGCGGCCAGCAGCTTCGCATAACGCTGCACGTCGCCGGCAGCGAGCCGGAGACGATGATCGGCGCTCGCGCCCGTGCAGCTCAGCCGCGACTCCACCACGTACAAGCGATTCAGGGAACCGTGAGCCGAGCCGATCTTGCGTCCCCGCCCGAAGCCCCGGAGCGCGGCAACCGCGCCGGCCTCGGTCGTCAGGAAGTCGCTGTCCAGCGAGAGCACGACATCGGCCTTGTCGTACGCGTAGCGTGTGGCGACCGGAGTTCCAAAAGCGATCCGGGCTCCCTCCCTGACCTGGCTCTCGTTGACCGGCGTGTACGTATGGAAGCGGGCCTTCGGCAAGCGACGCATGACGGAGTCACGCAAGCGTAAGAGTGTCGGTGAGTTGCTGGGCTCGGCCAAGATCCTGAGCCCCTCACCTGCGCTGGCCTGGGCCGCCTCGAGCTGCACCCGCACGAAAGCGTCGAAGTCGGCCACCGAGGCCGCTGCTCCATCCCGAACCGGGCTCCTCGAGCGATCCGCGTCATAGAGCTGCAAGATCGAAGCCTGCGCCCACAGGTCGGTGGCACCCGCCGTGCCTGGATGCTCGGGGTTGCCTTCCACTTTGGTGGGCCTGCCTTCGTGGCTGCGCACGATGAGGCCCAGCGCTTCGCCCCGCCGCTCGGTGACGGTGGCGTAGCTCCGGGGCACCCCCGGCACCGCATACTCGGGCGAGCGCGAATACGGCAAGATTTTCTCGACCGGGCGGCGAATACAGCCCTCGGCCGCCAGCGCGGAGATGGCTCCGGTCAGGGTCAGGAAGCCCCGTCGATTGACGCGCAGCAACTCGGCCGCGTCGATCGCGGCTTTGGGAGCGTCGGATTGCCCTTCCGCATCCGTCGCCGGGCGTGGATTGGATTTCTGATCCAGGCTGCTCCAAAAAACACGGCGCGCCACGCCGGTTGAGTTCGGTGTTTCGGCGTTCGGCGGTTCAGCGCTCATCGGTGACACCCCGAGCAGTGGGTTGGCGGGTCTACTGTCGCGGCCGCGATCGGCTCGGAGCTCTGTGGCTTCCAGGTCATGTTCGTGACCTCGTGACGGGGACGCAGATTCGGAGCTGGATCGCGATGGCAATCCAGGCACCAACTCATACTGATCGGTCGCTCCTGGACGACGATCTCCATCTGATCGATGCGACCGTGGCAAGAGACGCAACCGACCGATGCAGCCACATGCACACTATGATCGAAGAAAACGTGGTCTGGCAGCTTGTGGACCCGGACCCACTGGATCGGTAGATCCGATTCCCAGCTCTCGCGTACCACCGCAAGTTTCTCGGAGTCGGCCCGCACCAGCGCGTGGCAGCCCATGCAGGTTTGGGTCGCCGGAATCATGGCTTCGTGAGAACGCTCGACGTTCGCGTGGCAATAGCGGCAGTCGATCCCCAGCTCACCGGCATGCAGTTTGTGACTGTACTGAACGGGCTGCCGGGGGGCGTGGCCAACCTGCAGATTCCAAGGCGAGAAGAAGTACCAAAAGACAAAGGTAATCCCGCCACCAGCTGCTACGGCACCCAGACCCAGCACGAGCGGCAACAAGTTGGCAGCACGGGGAAAAATCTGCATCGATTCGCCGTCCTGAGCTCGGAAGCGCGGGTTCCAACGTCAGACCCGCATGGTCGCTGCAACGCCACGCCAGCACTTGCAAGGCTGTGAATGGGAACCTGCCAGCGCGCAACTGTGGCCGACTCTTGGCGGCTTTATCCGCCGATCCGGGGTAGTGCGTCAAGCGTGTTCGGGCTGTCCGGGCCAGCCCGCCGCCTTTTTTTGGTATTGCGGCGTGAGTCGTCCAGGTTTTGCGCGATGCCCCGTGCGCGCCCGCGGCATCCCACGCTCCAGGTCAGGTTCCATACCATGGGAGGGGCTGCAGGCGCCGGCTGTGTCCGGCCTTCATGGTTGGCCTTTCAGCGCTTCAGGCCCAGGAGCATGCCGTCCGGAGTCGGAACGCAGACGGTGTCGAAGTTGCGTGCGGCCTCTTCGTGAAAGCGGCGCATGGCCGCCGCGCCCGGCGTGTCCGCAAGCAGCTCTCCGAAGTAGTAGACGTTGTCGGCGATCAGCAGCCCGCCGGATCGCAGGTTGGCCGAGGCCCAGCGTCCATAATCCGGATAGGCTTCCTTGTCCGCATCGATCAAGACCGCATCAAAGGGCCCCGCGCGCGCAGCTAGCCCAGGCAGGGTCTCCAGCGCTGGTCCCAACACCACGTCGACCTTGGCACCCATGCCTGCCTCTTGCAGGTTTTCGCGTGCGATTCGCGCATGCCGGGGATCCGACTCCAGCGTCCACAGCCTGCCCTCGTCGGGTAGCGCCCGGGCGATGTGCAGCGCGGAGTAACCCGCAAGGGTGCCGATCTCCACCACCCGAGGGCCACGCAGGAGGCGTATCAACAAGCCCACCATGGCAGCTTCGGACTTGCCAAGCTGGATCGCAGGGATTGCGTGCAGCTCCGGAGCCTCGAACGCGCGATCCAGCTCGCTTTCGCTCGTGCAGTGGACGCGCTCTACATAGCGCAACAGCTCGCGGTCGGCATAACGCCGGCCCGACCTGGAGTCTGGGTCCGCCATGGGCACGCTCGTGATAACTCAAGCGCCAGTCAGGTGCCAGCCCAGGCTCGGGCGCGCTGCCGGGATGCCGCAGGACGAGACATACGTTCACCTGGAACGCCGATCGGTTTGAACCGGTCCGAACGAGTCGTAGCAGCGCTGCACTGCATTGAGAGCGAGCACCACATTGGGAGCGAGCACTGCATTGAGAGCGAGGAGACACCCTCTTCTTGGCGTCGCGGGATTCTCGGGCGATGATGAGGGTCTGTTGCCGAGTGCGTTTGTGACTCGCCCCACCCGTCCCACGTCAGCCCGCAGCCGGTCATCCAAACGTGCACGCATGGGGCCGTACACGCTCCTTGAACGGGTGGCCGTGCGCGGTCGCTGCGAGCTTTTTCGTGCGGTCCGGGATGGCGAGGGCCACGGCCAGACGGTGGTATTGAGCAGGCTGCTGCTGGCCTCGGCCGCAGAAGAGCGTGCGCGGGAGCAGTTCGCGCGGGAAGCGCAGCTGGCGGCCGGGCTGAGGCACCCCAATCTCATGCGTGTGCTCGATCATGGACTGCAAGGCGACCTGCCGTATGTGGTGCTGGAGGCCATGGACGGGCTCGATCTAGAGCGGTTGAACCGATGCCTGCGGGCGCAAGGTCGCCGGCTTTCGCTCCAGGCTGCGCTGTGGATCGGTGGACAGCTGCTGCTCGCCATTCAGGCCGTGCGAAAGAAGGCTGGCGGTCAACGCCGGAGCCCCGCGTTGGCTCACCATGGTATCCGACCTTGGAACGTGCTGATTGGCCTGGATGGCAGTGCGAAGCTCGGGATTTCGGGATTGCGTGACGACCTGGACGCTGTGCAGCCTGGCGCGCATCCGGCCAACGTGGCAAGCGAGCTCGCGTACCTGGCGCCTGAGGAGATCCTGCACGAGCATCCTCCGCGTGGTGAACAGGCAGAGGTGTTCTCTGCGGCGGCGGTGCTTGCGGAGCTGCTCCTGGGACGGTCTTTGTTCGAAGCCGCAGACGACCTGGGTGTATTGCTGGCGGTGCGCGACGCCAGCCTGGATCCGCTGGGCGACGAAGCAACCGGATGGCCGGAAGGTCTCCATGATGTGCTCGGCAGGGCGCTGGCCCGAGATCCGCGCGAGCGAACCGGCACGGCTCAGCACCTGGCGCAGGAGCTTGCGCCGTTCACGATGTGCAGCGATGAAGCGCGCGCCGAATTGGTGCGAGTAGCGGGCGAGGCCTACCAGGCAGCCGACTCCGAGGCCCCAAGGCCAGCGCCAGCGTCGCCGGGATCGGGCCAGAGCGAGCGGCAACGGCTCAGCGACTACCAGGTCTGCGCCAAGGGTGGGCAGCTGCAGGGTGGGCTCTCCCAGATCGTCGCTGCCGTCAGGACGGGGGCCGTTGACGGCGGCGATAGAGTCAGCGTCGACGGCGAGGCCTTTCGCAGAGTAGAAGAGGTGGACGAGCTGGCACGGCATCTGCCCTCGTCGACACAGCTTCGAGGCGCCCCTTTCGAGCCGCTAGCGGAACATTCCATTGCGGACGAAGGAATCCCCCGCGTGTTCGCTTGGAACGCGATCCAGGGGTCGGACGGGCTGTTGCTCTGCGAGCTGGGCAGCGTTCGCAAAGAGGTTTACTTCAGGGCTGGGGCACCGCAATTCGTCACGTCCAATCTCTCGAGCGAGCTGTTTGGGGAGTACCTGGTAACGCGGAAGGTGATCAGCCGAGCCGAGCTCGATATGGCCCTGGCAGTCTTGCCGCGCTACCACGGTCATCTGGGAGACACACTGGTCGCGCTTGGGCTTCTGGATCCGCTCGAGGTGTTTCGGCATATCGCCAGGCAGGTTCGCGCCAAGCTTCTCGATCTCTTCGCTTGGACGGGGGGCAGTGCGACCTTCTATCCCGACGTGGCTCCACCGGCGAGCGCGTTTCCGCTGGGTGTGGACCCCTGGGACGCGTTGAACGACGGCTTGGAGCATCGCCTGAGCCACGGGCTGCCCCATCCCCTGATCGAAGGCTCTGAGAATCAACGCGAGCTGGTGCGTATCGAACCCGTCCGTGCACAGCTGCTGGCGGCGAAGCTGCCACAAGACGTCCGGCTGCTGCTCACGTTGCTGGAGAAGCCGACCCGTGTTGGGACGATCCGCGAGATTCTTGCCGATCCAACCGGCCGCGACGCCACGAGGCCCCTGAGAGCCATCTGGCTGCTTTGCTGCCTGGACGCCGTCCGCTGGTAGTAGTAGGACGCGGGTCGTCGCTGGTCGCGAAAGTCTCGGGAGCGAACACACAGTCCCGATTGGAGCAAGCGCATGTCGGTGGTCGTGATCACAGGCGCCCAGTGGGGTGACGAGGGCAAGGGGAAGGTCGTCGACATTTACTCGCGTTTCGTCGATCAGGTTGTTCGCTTCGGGGGTGGTGCGAACGCGGGTCACACGCTGGTCGTATCCGGTCGCAAGCGGGTGTTTCACCTGCTGCCTTCCGGGGCGTTGCGGGAAAACGTGGACTGCGTGCTGGGGCGCGGAATGGTCATCGACCCTGAGGTGCTGGTCGAGGAGCTCGCCGAGCTCGAACGTGCAGTCCCGCTCCAACCCTCCGGGCTGCTTGTCTCCGAGCGGGCGCACCTCGTCCTGCCGCAGCATCTATTGGTTGACGAGCTCCGGGAGCGTGGCAGCGGAGGCATCGGAACCACCAAGCGCGGCATTGGTCCTGCCTACGAGGACAAGGTAGGCCGCCGAGGCGTCCGGGTGGGTGACCTGCTGAACCCGGGGCGCTTCAGACAGAAACTCTGCGACAACCTCAAAGGGTGGCAACACACCATCGAACGCCTGGGTGGAACGCAACCCAGCATCGAGCCCATGCTCGAGCGCTACCTGGCCTACGCGCCACGCCTGTCGTCATTCGTTGGTGACGATTCGCGTCGAGTTCACGAGGCTATGAGGGCTGGCAAGCACGTCTTGCTGGAAGGAGCACAGGGTACGCTGTTGGACATCGACAGCGGCACCTATCCCTTTGTAACCAGTTCCTGTACGACCGCCGCCGGCGCGTGCAGCGGTAGCGGGCTGGGGCCAACCGCGCTGGATCACGTCGTCGGGATATCAAAGGCGTACACGACGCGTGTCGGTCTCGGGCCCTTTCCCACGGAGCTCGCCGGCGAGCTGGGGGAGCGTTTTCGGCAGGTTGGTGAGGAGTTTGGGGCCACGACCGGGCGGCCGCGGCGCTGCGGATGGCTCGACCTGCCCGCGCTTCGCTACGCCGTTCAGTTGAACGGCATGACCGCGCTCGCGTTGACCAAGCTCGACGTCCTGACCGGGCTCGAGGAGATTCAGGTCTGCAAAGCGCACGAGCTCGCAGGAGCAGCAACGGAAGGTCTCCCTTACGACGGTCTGGATGAGCTGCGACCGCTTTACGAAACACTGCCGGGCTGGAGTGAGCCGCTGCAGGAGTGCACAAGCTTCGGGGACCTGCCGGCCGCGGCGCGGTACTATGTGGAGTACGTGGAGCGGAGCGTCGGTTGCCCCGTATGGCTCGTGAGCGTGGGTCCGGACAGGGAGCAAACCATCAGCCGCCACAACCCGTTCGCCGCGTGAGCGACCATGAAGGTCGCCACCTGGAACGTCAACTCGGTGCGCGCGCGACTGGAGCGCCTGACCCGATGGCTCCGTTCCGAGCAACCGGACTTCGCCTGCCTGCAGGAGCTCAAGGTCAGCGAGGACCGCTTCCCGCACCTCGAGCTCAAGGAATTGGGCTACCACTGCGCGGTTCACGCTCAGAAGAGCTACAACGGGGTTGCGATCTTGAGTCGCGCCAGCCCCAAAGAGGTGAAGCTTGGATTCGATGATGGTGTGGACGATCCGCAGGCACGGATCGTTTGCGCCAAGTTCGATGAGCTCGACGTGATGTCGCTCTACGTGCCCAACGGATCACACGTCGACGCTCCCGCGTTTGAGTACAAGCTAGCGTGGCTTGCACGGCTTAGGCGCTTTCTGACCCGACGTTTCTCTCCCTCGGCCCGCCTGCTTGTCTGCGGTGACTTCAACATCGCTCCAGATACCCGCGACGTGGCACGCCCCGAGCAGTGGGACCATTCGGTGTTGTGTGCGCCGCAGGTGCGCGACGAGTTCGCCCAGCTCCAACGCTGGGGACTCGTGGATACGCTGCGCAAGCATCATGCCGAGCCAGGCCTGTTTTCCTGGTGGGATTACCGCATGCTTGGTTTCGCCAAGAACAACGGCCTGCGCATCGATCACATCCTGGCCACGCCCCCGGCCGCGCAGCACTGCAGCAAAGCTTGGATCGACCGCGATCAACGCAAGGGCAAGCGACCGTCGGATCACGCGCCGGTATGGGCCGAATTCGATCTCTAGCGGTGAAAGGTCTAGAAGAGCCTCTCCGGCACCTGGATAGTGTCGCCCGCCTGGACTGGGAAATCGTCCACACGGCCTTCGGCGACCTGAGCGGCCGGTACCCTGATACGGCGCCGCTCACCACCCACTCTCCGAATGACGAGGGTCCCGTTGCGGTTGGCGAGCGGGGTAAAGCCGCCAGCGAGGCTGATAGCCTGGACCACCGTGAGGCCTGACGTTAGGGGAAAGGTCCCGGCACGGTTGACGGCGCCCATTACAGTCACGCGCTTGGATGCGTACTCTTGCACCAACACGGACACTTGAGGGTGCTTTAGGAAGTGTCCCGCTCTCAACTTCGCCGAGAGCATATCAGCGACCTCGGTCGGTTCTCGGCCCCGCACCTGCACGCGTCCTACAAGGGGGAAGTCGATGCTTCCGTCACTGGCCACCTGGTGGGTGCCGGACAGGGCCTCTTCCCCGTACACCCGTACGTCGAAGACATCGCCTGACCCCAGCGCGGTCTCGCTGGCTTCCACCGGAGGAACCACCACCGGAGCACGGGCAGACGAGCCACAACCCGACAAGGCAAGCGTGATCAGCCAGACCACCCTAGGGAGTGTCTTCAAAACACTCCCGTCGATCCCGAGGCCCTCGAAATCGTGGGGTCTAGCCCGCATCGGTCACCAGCCTCCGGCCGCCGCATCGATTCGGAACCGCGTGGCCGATCCGCCCCCGCAAGCGGCCGCGGCCCCGTCTCGCCATCCTCAACATAGTGTCTTTCATGCCTCCGGTGGCTCGACTCCGGATCGACCACTATCGCAGACGCATCGACCGATCGAGCACGAAGTCGGCGAGCAACGCCTTCGAGGGTCGGTCCAAGGCCTTGGGAGCTACATGAACGGGCTGGCAGGCTGCGGCAAGAACGGCACCTGAACCGTCGGGCTGGCCGGTGCGGCTGTGCTTTCTCCGCTTGGGGTCGCAGGATCCACCACGGTCGTGACCTGGGTCGTTCCGGTCTCGAACAAATCCTCGCCGACGCACTGGTTGGCCTCTTGCTCCAGCGTGGTGAACTTCTGGCCCAGCACCGTGACCACGGTGTACTCGTGATTGCGGCGCGCATCGTCGTTGAGCTTCACGGCATCCCGCAGCGATTCGAGCCGGCGTTCAGTGGCTCGCATGCCCGCGTTGATCTGATTCAGCTTGTCGTTCAGGCACGTAACTCGAATGATGTCACGCTCGCGCCGTGCCTCGTCGAGCATCGAGGCGACTCGACGAGCTATGCGATCGGCCCGCTGCAACAAGCGCCCCGCCTCTTTGACTTGCTCCGCGCCGCTGAGCGAGGCTCGCTGACGCACGTCAAGCTCGCGCTGCTCATTTGCGCTCCCTTCGGTCCCGCCGGCCTGTGCAAGCACGCCGGTCGTCAGAGCGAAGGCCGCTAGCAGCACGCTACCACTCAGACGTTTCCCAGTCATTGCGCCATCCCGTTGCCCGCAAACACCACTACCACACCGCCTCGATGAGTACCGCCGTATAGTATTGCCAGGGGCGTCCTAGCTGTCAATGTCGAGCGATCCTGGCGACTTGAGCTTAGGGCCCGCGGAAGAATAACTCGTGTGTTTCGGTGAGGACTGGGCGCCGCTGGCGAGGCGTAACGACGAGGAGTATTGGGGATACTTCGAGCAGGAGCAGCATAGCCAGCGGTGGTCAGAACCGGCGAAATGGATGAGTTATTCTTCCGCGGGCCCTTAGTTCTGGGGGGCGAACACGAAGGGATACGAATAGGTCACGCTTCCACCCTCTGGCCCTGGGTTGAAGCGAAAGCGCCTTATTGTGTTGACCACGCACGAAGCCACGGCATCGGATCCGGTGGTGTTCTCGGTTGCCTTCGACCCGGTCACGTTGCCCCGCTCCTCGATCGTGAACTGGACTACGACTTTGCCCGCCAGTGTAGGATTGCGCCGCAGCTCTCGCTCGTAGCAGGCCTGGATCGCCCGCAGCCGCGTCTTGATGGTGCGGATCACCACTTTGTCGTCGAAATCTCCGGTGCCCCCGATGTCTCCGCCGCCGGTGCTGAGCTTGGCCCGGCCACGGATCCTGCGCTCTGCCACCGCCTTGCCCTCGGCGACGGCCTTGCCCCCGCCACGACGTGCAAGTGCACCCAGCCCGCCCACGCCGCTGCCCCGGCCCCCGCCGGTCCGGGTACGAAGCGCGCCACCCGCCGAGGACTGCGCCACGCCGACACCCGCCGCTTGCGCGAGGACGTCCTCAGCCATGCCCGTGACCGCTCCACCTGCCAGCACATCGGCCAGAACGCCGCCAGCCTCGGCGCTCAAGGCTCCGACGATCAGGGCTTCAGCCGCCTGCGCGGCCTCCTCGGCGATCCGGGCCGTCTTCTCGGCCACCTCTTCCTTGGTTTCCTTGGGTGCGGGCTCGTCCTTCTTGGGCGTCTCCTTGGGCTCCGGCTTGGCCTCTTCCGTGGCTTCTTCTGCCTCCGTAGGTTCTTCCTCCAGGGGTTCTTCCTCCGGGGGCGGTGGCGGTTCCTCGAAGATCATTCTCGCGACCGCGTCCGGAACCGCGGCGATGCCTTGTTCGATCGGCCAGTCTGCGTTCTCCATGTAGACGATCAGGGAAAACATCGCCATGAACGCGAACGTAACGTGCGCTGTGAAGAGCCAATCCAGGGCGCGCACGAACCCCGCACGTGCGGCCGCAGGCAGCTGCGGTCTGGGCTGGACCGGTGGCGGCACGACAAACTGGAACAGCAGCGTCACGTTGCCGATAACGACCTTGCCGCGCGAGTTATCGGACAGCTTGACCTGCCAATGGGAGCCCGCGTTGCGGGCCGAGCCGCTGGAGCGCAGCTGCTGCAGGTCTTGCACCCCCCCCGGCAACCCAACCCGCCCCTTCATGTCGTCACGGAAGTTCAGGATGTAGTCCTGTCCGACCAGCTGAAACAGCTCGAAACGCGACGGCAGCCCCTTGGCCTGGACCACGAAGTGGTTCTTCTCCGAGGTGCCCACCAGGACCGTCTCGCGTTTGCGGACGATGCGCTCCTCGACGATCCGCCCGCCTTGAATCAGGCCGATGCGCAGCACCTTCGGGCCCGAAGGGCGAAGCTGAACCGCCTGCATGGCCATGGTCATGGCACCCGGACGGCCACGCCGTGTCTGCTGCGTCTGGTTGCTGTTCATCGGGTCGCTCCCCGTATCGGCCCCCAGCTGAGGACGCCACGGCGCCGCCGAGGCCGAACGCGAGTCGCACCGGGCTCGACCAACAGTACACGTCCTGAAAAAGCGGGTCCACAATCTTCACGCAGGCGTCGCACCCCAACCCTCTCGGTCGTGCCTACGAATCCCGAGATCGCCCGACATTTTCTCACCGCTCGAGCACGAGTTGCTCGTCGAGACTGCGTGCCGCGCGCTTCAAGTCCTGGGCCAGGCGCCTCAGGTGACGTCGCAGAACGCGCAACGCGCTGTAACCGACCAGAGAGGTCACGAGCCCTAGTGCCATCGTCACGGCTGCGTGCTGAAGAGCTTGTGCCTGCAGGCCGCTTGCCGGCAGCGCGGAGTCGCCGTCGGCGGAATACACATGCCTGAACTCGACGATGACTCCAAGAAGGCCGATTGCGGACGCAATGCTGCTTAGGCCTCGGATGGCGTGCAGGCCCTTGCCTCCCTCGTCGCGCAGCTCGGCCCAGACGGAGTCGCGCGCTGCCCCTGGGTCCTCTCCGGCCATCTTGGCCCTGACCATCGCGCCCGCCAACAGTGCCACCCAGCTGCTTCCCCCTGCCTCGGCCAGCGTCTTGGCGCCCTCGAGATCCCCCTCGCCCAGCCGCCCGCCGAGGCGGTTCAGGTAGGGCTCAAGCTCGATCGGCGCCCGATACAGAATCACGAGCAAACGCTGGACCACCGTGCCGCACACGACGGCCGCCACGACCAGCTGCGCGACGTTGTAGGGCGTCAAAACGGATCGCGCTTCACTGCGCGCACCACATCTTTGAGGAACGACGCGCTCAGATCGACCACCTCGTAGCCCAGGCTAGAGCGGTTGAGGATGTAGAACGCATTGGGCTTTTGAACGCGTCCCTCGATGCGAATCTCCTCCAGCTGAATCACCTTGGGAGCCGCCTGGCGACGCTTGCGCTGGGCCTGCCCCGTCGTCGCTACCACGAGCGAGCCGAGCCAAAGCGCGCAAAGCAGCAAAAACACGGCGCCACGGATGCTCACTGCTGGCCTCCTTGTTGCGTCGGAGCTTGTTGCGTCGGCGCGGGCACGGATGCCGGGGTCGGCTCTTGGTCGGCGGCGGCCCCCTGCGTGGGCTGCCCACTCGGCGCCCGGCGCGCGGCGCGCTCGGTCTCGCGCTGTTTGCGCTTCTTTTCCCGTTCGATCCTGCGCTGCTCCCGCTCGATACCTCGTTGAAGATCCTGCAGATAACCCTCGGACGGGTCGTCTCGACTCAAACTTGGCCCCTTCATGTGCCGGTAGTTCGTGAATTCGCTCACGGCCTGGCGCAGTGCGGTCAGCTGATCGAGGCCTGGATAGTCTGCTCCGGCCGACATGTACATGAGCGCCAGATTGAAATGCACCTCCGGCAGATTGGGCTGCAGGCGGAGCGCTTCATCGAAAGAGGCCTTCGCCAATTGCCACTGCTTCGTGGACCGGTACGCGTCTCCCAGGTTGAGATGAACGGCTGCAACGCCTGGGGTCAGCCTAACCAAGTGCTCGAACTCCGCGAGTGCTTGCGAGTAGTTGCCACCCGCCATGTACTGGAGGCCAAGCTCCATGCGGGCCTCGGGGTAGTCGGGTCGCAGCTCCACGGCCTTGCGAAACGCTTTCAGTGCATCCGCAAGCCGCCCGTCCTTCTTGTACTTCGCGCCCAGCAGGAAGTGCAGCTCCGCGTCCTGGTCGGTTACGCCCATGGCCTGCTGCAGCATCGAGTCGGCCAGCTCGGCGCGGCCGCGAGCGCGGGCAGCCTTCAACAGCGCGATCATGGCAGGCACGAAGCGCTCGTCACGCCTCAGGGCCTTGCGTGCGGCCGCTTCCGCTTCGTCGAGTCGGCCGGCACGCGTGAGCAGCGAGGAGTAGAGTGCTTGCAGATACAGGTTGCGCACCCAGGAGCTTGCGAGCGGCGCCATGAAGGCGACCGCCTCTCTCACCGCGCCGCGCCTGAGATAGAACCGCACGATGCCCTCTGCTGCCTTCTCGTAGTCGGGTTGTACCTGCAGGGCACGCCGGTAGTACTGTAGCGCCTGGTTTTCTTGACCGGACCGGTCAGCCAGCACGCCCAGGTTGTAGGCGAGCTTTGGTGAGTTCGGATCGGCTTGCAGCGCCCGCTCCAGCGTCAGGCGCGCGGTGTTGACGTCGCCGGCATCGGCCGCGGCCATCGCCTGGTCGAGCAGCTGTCCTCCTGCGGTGGTAAGAGCCCGTCGCGGCGGCAGCGGCCGGCCAGTTTCCTGCTCCGGGTCCCCCCACGGGCTCGGCTTGCTGCTCGCCTCCGCCGGAGCAGGGGTCTTTGGCGATGGCGAGACCGCGACCGGCTCCGGCGGTGGGTGCGGGGCAGGCATTGGCACCTGCGTTGCGCGCGCCACCGCAGGCCGCGGCGCACTGGTTGGGGCCCTGGCAACGCGAGGCCGATCCGCGCTGCCGCCCCCGCAGCCCAGGACCAGCCACACGCTCAAGCCGGCCGAGCCGAGGCTGCTCCAGCGCCCACAAGCCCCCCGCCGGCCGAACCCGCCCGCGTGATCGTCGTGGCGCAGGTGTGCGGCGGTTCCGGCAGCGCGGCATCTCATCGTTGGCCTCGTGCAAACGCTGGCGGCGAGACACCAACCCGGATCCCGAGGTTGCGACCGCGTGGCGCTCGAGAAAACTCTCCAGGCGCGTACTGGGCAAACGAAGGATCGCGCGCAGCAGCCTCCGCCACGCATTCGGCAATGCGCTCATCACCGTAGGCATTGATGCGATCGATGGCCGAGCGGGTGTATTTGTTGTCGATATTTCCGGCGCGTGCAGCTCGAGCAGCCAGGGCGTAGCGTGCTACGGCGAGGCATTCGATGGGGCGCACCTGCGCATCCAGGACCTGGCGAATGCGGTCTTCCACCTGTGCACGTACCTCGTCCTTGAGGTCTGCGGGAGCGCGTCGGATCTTCTTCTTGAGATCCTGGGGCATGACGAACGGCGTGTTGAGCACACCCCGAGCCAACACCTCGTAGATCCTTCCCTGACGAACGAAGGCGGCGATGGTCCAGAGCGGCCGGCGATAGCCGGGAACGGTGTTGTAGGCTTCCGCCCGGCGCTTGGCTTCTTCGCCCCCGGATTTTATCTGTGCCATGACACTCTTGACGTAGCGCTCGAGCGTTCGGGGAGCTCCAGGCTTGATCGCGAACTGCTCGAACTCGACGCTGCCGCGATCGACGAGAAGAAACCTGGCCTGCGCAGCGTACTCGGCCGCGAAGGAGCCTGGAGCCTGGCCCGACTGCGCGAAAAAGGCCGCGACATCTTCCAGGGCGCGCCGCTGGTCTTTCACTTTCTGCGCGAGTGCCTTGCGAGCTTCCGCGATGCGCCAATAGGCCTGCACCACGAGCTCACCAGCGTCCCTATCCCGCCGATAGCGTTCGATGAAGGCTCGCATGTTGCGTATCACATAGCCGTAACGCTGCTGCTTGTACGACATCTCTGCGACGCGATACCGCGCCACGCGTTGCTCTTTCGGGTCCCGTAGCATCTCGGCTGCACGACGGTAGTACTCCGCTGCGCGTGAATACTGTTGTTGGTACTCCAGGATCTTCGCAGCGTTGATCAGGGCTCCCTCGCGACGCTCCAGCGTTTCCGGCACCTGGGAGCTGGCGAAACGTGGCGAGTCTGCGAGCAATCGGTAGTTGTCGACGGCTCGCTCGTAGTCGAAGAACCGGTTTGCATTGAATGCCATTCGAAAGTAGGCGTTGCCCAGGATGGCGTCGAGCGAGGCCTGCTCCTGGCCGTCCTTGCCCTTGCGGGGACCTACCTCGTCGATAATGCGCTGGTACAGCCTCCCTGCGGACTCGAAGCGGCTCGTGCGCTCCAAAGCGATCGCCGCCTTCTCCAGGGCCAAAGGAGCCTGCGGGTGATTCGGCTCAGCGTTCACCGCCTTGACCAGCTCGGTGGCCGCTTTTTCGTAAAGGTGTCGCTGTTCGTCGCCAGCGGTCTGTTCGGCCTGCGCAAAGATGCGTACCGCATCCTGGTAGCGGAGGTTCGTCAGGTCAGCGCCGGCAAGACACTGCGGCTCCTCTTGGTTTGCAGGATCCGCGCAGTTGATCTGCCGGCGCATCCCGCTGGCCGCAAACGTGCATTGCCGCTGGCTCAGCTCCTGACCCAGACGCCGCACCTCGTTGTTGTCCTGCAGCGCCACGGCCATGTTGCGCAGATTGAGCCACGCGACTCGTCCGGTTTCGTTTGCGTCGGGGCCAACACAGCGCTCGTCGAAGATCGTGCGCAGGCGCTGCTTGGCGTGCGTCCAGTAGCCGTACTGGTAAAGAAGCAGGGCGTTGTTGTACCGATAGGACTCGCGCACGCCCTCCTTGTCTTGCGCTGGCTGGACGCGAGCGCGGTAGATTTCTCGCGCTTGTGCCAGTCGCTGGATCAATTGGGGCATCGGCGCGGGGCGCATGGAAGGTGGAGCACCCTGGGGATCGGGCGGCTTCGAACGAAGCTGCAGCTGACCTGCTCGCTCTGCCTGCTCGATCAGCCGCTTGTTCGCTTCGACCACCAATCGAGCCGAAACCGATAGGTACGTGTCGTCCAGATTCGAATCACGTACTGCCGCGTACTCCCGGGCCGCCGACTCGTAGTTTTCGGACCAGTAGAGCGCGTCGGCGAGGTTGTACTGCAGTTCGTACGCCTGCGGGTTATTGGGATAGTTCTTGATGTATTGGCGATAGGCCCGAGCGGCAATCCCGTACTCGGCCTGCGCGCGCCGGCACAGGTCGGGTTCCTTCTGTTCGACGCAGCGTCTTCGCAGGCGCTGCGCTTTTTGGTGTTGGTAGACCGCCGTGTTGATGAGCGAGTCCTCGGCCAGCTCTTCGGCCTGGCGCTGCTCGCGCGGATGATCCATATTGGCGTCCCACCAGGCACCGCCTTGGGCATAGCTTGCCAGCTTCGACCGCGCGTCGACCGCCTTGTCCATTTGGTTGTCGCGCGTGAAGGCCCTCGCAACCATGTTCTGGATTTCGGGGGCTCGATAATGGAGCGGCCAGCGTCCCAGTGCCAATCGCCAGACGTCGATCGCATCGGCGTACTTGGCCTCGTCGAAGTAGATGTTCCCAAGCTGAAAGTACACCTCTGCCGTCCAGGGGCGATCCTGCGCCAGCAAGTTGGCATTCTGTACTCGGTCGATGCCCCTGGGAAGGCCTTCGGCGGGATCGCCGATTTGGTTTTCGTTCCAGTCGTCGTAGGCGAACGCTATGCCCAGATACTGAATGGCCTCTGCACGCAGTTCGGTGCCCGCCTTTCCAGTGCGTTTTCGTTCATCGTCGGACCACTGTACGAGCTTCGCGAAGTGACTGATCGCCTCCGGATAGTGACTGGCGCGGTAGTGCGCCCAAGCCACCTTGTACAGCGCCAGATTGTAGTTGCGGTCCTCGGGCCTGGACAGCACCTTCTTGTAGGCGCTGATCGCCTGCTCGAGACCACGCTCGGAGAAATCGTAATCGAAATGGTACTCTCCGATGCGCAGCCACGACTCGGCAAAAAATCGCGAGCCCTTTCCGATTGGATTGCACTTGGCATAGGGATCGACGAAGGGAGCCTTCGGTTTCGGCTCGGGTTCATCCATAGTCAGTGCGGGATGCTGCTTGGCGCTGGGGTCGTCGGGCTGCTCCGGCTTGGCCGCAACCGGCTCGCCCCTGTAAGTGAACTCGTTGCTGCATACCAGGCTAAGCCAGGCCAGGCGCGCAGCCTCGGGCTTGCCCATTTCGTTTAGGCAGTAACCGATCAAATAGTAGACGCCGTCCAGACGCTTGTAGTCTGGGAAGGTCTTGACCAGCTGGGTGTAGAGATCGATGGTCGGCAGGAAGCTCTTGGCCGGCTCTTGCAGATGCGAGTCGCTGAGCTCATGTTCCTGCAGTCGCTCGCGTTCGGTGAGGTACGCGTCCATCTCGCGTTGGAAGCGAATCGCGCTGCGCTCGAAGTACAACTCGCCGAGCCTGAACATGGCGTCCGGGGAGTACTTCGGGTCCCGCGGGTAGCTGCCGAGAAAACGCTCGAACAGCTCGATGGCGTTGGCTCGCGCCCCGTCTTCAAGGTGCTCTTCGTGTTCGATCTGGCGCTTGAAGGACAGGTCTCGGTTGCGCCGCTGCCTCATGTAATCGCGCCGCAGCAGCGTGCCCATGGTGTCGCGAAAAGCGCTCCCTACCATCCCGAAGTGCTTGACCTCGGCCTGCAGCTCCTCGAGGGCCGCCAGTTGTTGTGGGGTGGGATCGGGTCGCTGGTCGAGGCTCTTTTCCTTTGCTGCCGTCTGAAGAAAGGTCGGCAGCGTTCCCAACCCGGTTACATCGCTCGTTCCGGCCCACGGCACGTCCTGGGCTCTCGCGGCCGGCGCAGCCGCCGAAGCGGCCGGCCGTGCCGCGGACGGTGCCACCGTACCCGGTCGCGCTGGTGTCCGGCTGCCGGAGGAGACCGGTGGGGCCGGCGCCGCCGGGACCTGCGCCTCGAGCTGCCATGGCACGGCCAAGACCGGCACCAGCAACCCTATCCAACGCATGCTCGGGACCAGCATCAGGAGCCCTCTCCCTTACCGGTGGTTTCATCCATGATCTCACGAAACTCGTCGTCCAGCAC
Organism: Pseudomonadota bacterium; assembly: GCA_022361155.1. NCBI lineage: Bacteria > Pseudomonadati > Pseudomonadota > Pseudomonadota bacterium. The sequence continues at coordinate 42,703 of JAKSBK010000527.1, read as the reverse complement.
TTTGATTTCTCGAGCGCGCTCGCGCGTCAGCATCTCGATGCGGGTTCGGTGTTCCTCCCGCTGAGCCCAGGCGACGTCGACCTTGCCGACATCGGCGCGCAGCACGAGATCGTGGAAACGCTTGCGCGCACCGTGGAAGCTCGCGTGCGCGACGCCCCCGACCGTCCCCTCGGCTTCTCCCTCGAGCAGGGTCATGCGGCCCTGGTAGCCCACCAGATTCTGGCTCTCCTCGTTGAGGACGGAGCTCATCTCCCCGATGCGTTCCTGCACCACTACACGCAGCATCTCGTCGTGGGCGTCCAGCATCTGCTCCACGGACGTCACCCGCCGGAACAGCCCGTCCATTTCACGATGCACGGGAGAGTGTTGCGCCAGCAAGGCACGCTCCCGGCCCACCAACTCTCGGTACTCGCGACGCAAGGCCACATCCCGGCGGTAGCTCTCATCGCCCACGCCCACGCGCAGCCTGCCTGCTTCGACCTGCGCACGCAGCGCTTTGACCCGCTCCTGGTGCGCCTTGATCGCGTCGGCGTGACGTTCGAGCTCGGCGCGAAGTGCGTCGACGCCGGCACCTGCCGGCACTCCTCCCGTTTGGATGAATCGTTCGGTCGCTGTCACGCGCGCGTTGAGACCCAGCAACTCCACGTCGAGTTCGCTCAAGGAGTGCTCGAGGCCGTCGTAGCCATGCAGCACGCGGTTGTTTCGACGGCGGAAGTCTGTGGCCTGCCTGGGCAAGCCGGCAAGGAGCCGCTCGAGCTCGCGCCGCCGCGTCCTCAGCCTGCCTAGCTCCTCGCCCCCGGCGCTCGGCGCGGCCGCAGCCTCCTGTTCGATAAGCACTGCTCGCACGGCCGCGAGGCGGTTGCGCAGGCCCACGGAGCGCTCTCGAGAGAGACGCAGATCGGTGAACATGGTGACGGGATTGGGCGCCCTGAGCGCCGCGTCGAGGCGAAGCGCGATCTGCCTCGTTTCCGTGGCGAGCTGCCGTGTGGCCGAGAGATCAGTAAGGACCTCGAGCGCCTGGCTCATCTCGGGACCGGCGATCATCCAGCGACTGGCCATGGGGGGCAGGAAGGCGTCCGCATCGAAGGCACGCATGTTGCGCCGCACGAGCTCGCGGAAGTAGCTGGCCGGATCCGCATGGCGTGCCAGCACCGCATCGAGCTCGTTGCGAACCTGGCCGAAGTCGGAGGCGACCTTGGTGAACGCCTTGGTCGCGGCATCGTAGCGTCCTTCCCGCAACAGCAGATTGCCGCGCAGCACTTTGGCGTCCGGGATGTAATGACTGTCCGGACGCGCCACCTGCAGCAGCTCGAGCGCCCTCTCGGCCTCGGTCGAGTCGCCGCGCTTGATGTGTACCCACGCAACTTCGAAGAGCGCCGTTCCAAAGTGATCGGAGGTGCGCTTCACCCGCTGGTAGGCTGTGATCGCCTGGTCCAGCTGCCCGGTTTCGTAGTGGAGCCTGCCCAGGGCGAGCTGGGCGAGCTCTTCGATCTTGGCCTGTCTTTCATCGCGCTCCGAAGGTGCGCGCACGACTTGCCCGAACGCTCGAAGCGCAGCGGCATACTGCCCTCGCAGCGTGTAGACGACGCCGACGAAATAGCGCGCCTGCGCCACGTACGGGGTCCTTGGGGCCACCGCTGCAAAGGCGAGCCGCGCCTGCTCCAGTGTTGGCTGGTCGACCACACCACCCTTGCCTGCGGCCTCGGGGTCGAAATCGCCGGCGACGGCCCTGCTGTACAGCAGCTTGCCGCGGAAGTAGTGAGTGGCTGCTTCCACCTGGGAAGGCGGAATCTGTGCCAGGCGCCGGAAATACTCGTCCACTCCCCGGAAGTCGTTGGTGTGGATCGCTATCTCGATCAATCGCCCCAGGCTCTTCTGCACATGGGGACGGAACGGAGCCTGATCGCTTCTTCCCAGCAGCTGGGTGAAACGGCGTCGGGCGCCGAGCAAATCTCCGGCCAGGAACAGGGAGTCGCCGAGAAGGAACAACGCGTCCGCGTAGGCCGCATGGCCGCCATGGTTCTGCACCAGATCCGTGAACAAGACGCTCGCGCGGACGTAGTCCCTCAGGCGGTAGAGCAGCTCTCCCTCGGCCAGGCGTTCCTCGACATAGGTAGGGCTGCGAAGCTGCGAACGCCTTATCGGTTCGCGGCGCAGCTGGGCTACCTTGGCTTCGATGTCTGCCAGCTGGGCACCGGCTCTTGCGACTTGTTGGGCCCGGGCGGCTGCAGTCCAATCCAAGACGACCAACAGACACGCGAGCCACGGGGCCAAACCTGTCCGGCGGCAGAGCCCCGCCGGACGGGCATCCGATCGCCGCCGGGCCACCGCAGGCCCCGGTTGCTGTCTAGCGGACTGCGCCGTCGTGCGCCCGCCCGGATTCCGAATCGGATCCCGGACGGCTAGCGCGGAGCTCACTGCGCTACCTCTCCCGGACCTGCCTGATTCGATTGAAAGCGCTTGTGGAAGGTAACCGCGGGTCGCTCCTCTAGCGGTGCAGTAGGTCCTCCACGTTCGTAGCCGACGACCCTGAGGGTGGCCAGCTTGCCCTCGGGCGCGTTGAAGGAAAACGATGCCCGCGCCTTGAAGGTATAGCCCTTGAGGTACGAGAAAATGCCATAGCCATGGCCTCGATACTCGAGTTTCACTGTCAGCGTGTGCTCGCCCGGCACGATGCTGCCGTTGTAGACGTCAAATGCGTCGCGATCCCCGAGCGCGCCCGACTCATCGGCCTTGTTGAAGATCGGGGCGCCGTCGAGCGCGTAGACCACGCGCACGAGCTTGTAGGAGGATCCCATCTTGTTTTCGTGGATGATCTTCGCCTGGGCACCGGCGACGACACCTTGCAGCACTGTCTCGGCAAGCAGCGACAAACGTGCCTTCGATCGAAAAATCTGCTCCTTGAGCTCGTTCACCCGCTGCTCGAGATCGCGCAGCCTCACCGAATACTTGGAGGCGTCCACGGTCGGTGCTGCCCGAGCCGGCGAGCCGCCCGGTAGCTGCGGTCCCGTCGCCCCGGGCGCCGGAGCCGCCTTTTCCGAGGTTGCGCCAGCCTTGGCGGCGGCCTCGGTCGATGCCGCAGCTTGCGCTTGCGCCTGCTCGGTGCTTGGCGCGGTGTCTTGACCCGCGGCTATTCCGACGCCGACAAAGAACAGCGTCCCTACGAAGAACAACGCTACAGACGCGGACGGTGCCACCAGCCTGCGCATGGGATATCCTCGTTCCTGCGGGGTCGATGCTGCCCGCCCGGAAAAAAGTGAAACAATTGAGCTTCATTTATACCAGGCACGGACCGACAGGGTCAACCTTGATTGGCATCCTCCGGGCAGCGTAAGGCCCCGTCACAGAATAACTTTTCCGGATCGGCGGGAGCCGGGCACCGCTGGCAAGACGCGACGCCTTCGTTCACCGCAGGTGCGGTCCCTTCGAGGGGGGCGGCATCCGGCATCGGCTCACCTGTGTGTTATAGCGAAACAGTGTCCCCAAGCGTCCTGATCATCGACGACGAGAAGAACATCCGCCGGAGCTTGCGGATGGTACTGGAGGGCGCCGGCCTGGAGGTATTGGAGGCACCGAGCGGCGAACAGGGCCTGCGTCTCGTTGACGAAAACGAGCCCGACCTAGTGATCCTCGATGTGCGACTGCCCGGCATGAGCGGCCTCGATGCGCTGCAGTCCTTGCGGGCTAGTCCCCACCGAAGTGCGCTGCCGGTGCTGATGATCTCGGGCCATGCGTCGCTTTCGGAGGCGGTACACGCCATCCAGCAGGGCGCCACCGATTTCTTCGAGAAGCCGCTCGACCGCGATCGCATCCTCGTAAGCGTCAACAACGCGCTGAAGTCGGCGCGTCTGCAGTCCGAGGTGGACTCCCTGCGTGCCGAGGTCAACAAGCGCTACGACATGATCGGCAAGAGCTCCATCATGCTCAAGCTCTATGCTGCCATCGAGAAGGTAGCGCCCACCCGGGGACGGGTGCTCATCACCGGCGAGAGCGGGACAGGCAAGGAGCTGATCGCACGAGCCATCCACAGACTGAGTCCCCGGCGCTCCAACCCGTTCGTGAAGGTGAACTGCGCTGCCCTGCCAGGCAGCTTGCTCGAAAGCGAGCTCTTCGGCTACGAGCGCGGCGCCTTCACCGGAGCGCAGGCACGAAAGAAAGGCCTCTTCGAGGCAGCGGACGGTGGCACGTTGCTGCTCGACGAGATCGGGGACATGAGCCTGGAGGCGCAGGCCAAGGTGCTCCGGGCACTTCAAAGCGGGGAGATCTCCCGCGTGGGGAGCGAGCGGGCGATTTCGGTCGATGTGCGTGTCGTTGCCGCTACCAATAAGGACGTGGAGGCTGCTGTCGAGGCAGGCGAGTTCCGCGAGGACTTGTACTTTCGGCTCAACGTGGTGCCCGTGCGTAGCCCGGCGCTTCGCGAGCGCAAGGAGGATATACCGCTGTTGACACAGGCTTTCTTGAGCTCGTTCTGCGCGGAAAATGGGTTGCGCGCCAAGCCGATCGATCCAGCGGTTCTGCAGGCCCTCACCTCCCGTTCGTGGCCCGGCAACGTGCGCGAGCTCAAGAACGTGGTCGAGCGTATGGTCATCCTGAGCGGAGATCGGATCACCCTCGCCGATCTCCCTGACCAGGGCCGCCTTGGCCAAAGCACGCACGAGCCGCGACCCGACGCCCAAGAGCTGGCTCGCCTGGTGGCAGCGTCCGGTCAGCGGCTCACGCTCCGCAAGTTTCGGGAAAATATGGAAAAACACTACATACTGGCGATGCTCCGGGGCCTCGAATGGAACATCTCCAAGGCGGCCACCGAGCTGGGTATCGAGCGCACCAACCTCCACAAGAAGATGAGAGCCTACGGCATTCGCCGTGACACCGGCCCACCTGGAGGGGCGAATCCGGGTCGCTAGGGCCGGTAGGCAAGTTGGGGGGCTAGGTACTGCTTTCGCGTGGTCGTGGTCTGGTCAGGCACCGCAGCCAGATTGATGGACCTCATCCGTGATCCTGTAGGGTTATTGAAACAGTACCTAGCGTGCGCGCTTGACGCGTACCTTCGGCGCCAGGCCCGATTCAGCCAGAGCCTGTTTGGCCATCCGCGTGAGCTCGGGCGGGACGCCTTTTTGCATGAAGCTCCCGAGCATCTGCGGCTCCATGCGCCCCATGGCGGCCATGGATTTGCGCGCCAGCCCCCGCTTCTTGTTGGAGAAGTAGGTGAACACCTGAGCGCGCAACAGCAGCAGCCTCGCCTCTCCGTACTCCGAATCATCCGCACTGTAGGTTTGCAGTAGCTTCAGGGCTTCCTGGCCCTTGCCCGTTCTGGAGAACGCTTCGGCGACGATGGCGGCACTCATGGCCTTACCCTTCGTGGTCGGTACGCGATCCAGACGGATCGCGTCGGCTAGTGTCCTGGCGTCCCGCACCCGATTCGCCCTGAGGTAGAGCATGGCAAGTTGGGTCCGACCGTCGTCCCTCACGGCCGCGGGCGCCTTGTCGAGGTCGATACCTTCCAGAATCGCGATGGCCTGCGACGCATCGGTGGCCGCAAGCAGCTGGGCGCGGGCAAGAGCCTTCATCGCGTCCTTGGAGCTACCTTCGGCCAGCTGTTTCAGGGCCTGCTCGCGGCCCTGGTCGTCGGTGGCCGTCTTCATGATGTTGACGATGGAACGTGAGCGGCGGGCCAGGGCGCCCGCATAGATGGCGAAGCCGGCCGCAAGCACCGTGAGCACGCCGACCACGCCAACGCCCCAGTAGCCGATGTACGGAAGGGTCATCAGGGCGGTTACCCAAAGCACCCCGAAACCGGCCCCAATCTGAGCGATGACCTTCCACTTGACTCGCGGGGTCTCGAGCTGAGCGAGCGCTTCGGCGGGGTTGGCGATAGAGGACTTGGGGGGCTTGCGCTTTGCCACTGGCAGCACCTGGCGCAGTGACCAGTAGCGTGTCCGCAAGGGGACAGCAACAGGGCCTGCTTTCGGCAGGTCGCTGCCGATGCATCCCAGCGTCCCACACATGTTCACGCGGGTTCCCTTCAGAGCTGCGAGGGTTCTCCGTTCCAAGTCAACGGAGTCGGGGTGGCTTCGCGGCTCGAATGGAGCTCGGGCGACGCCGGGCGCGCTCCCTGGATGACGGATGGCGGGATAACTTGGAGCTGTTTGCGGGCCATGCGACGGGCTGTCCCCCCTCGCCGCTGCGCGCGCGGTGTCCTTATGGGAGGGAATAGATGACCACCGATAAACGCATGGGCGAGCTGCTTGTGCGGGAGAAGCTCATCAGCCTGCAGCAACTTCGGACCGCGCAGGACGAACAGCGCAAGGGCAACACGAGCCTGGGCTACGCGCTGTCCAAGATGGGCTTCGTATCCGATCATCAGATCACCGACTTTCTGAGCCAGCAGTACCGTGTCAAAGCCATCGACCTCAGGGAGTGCGAGGTCGACAAGGCCGTCTTGAAGCTCATCTCGCAGGACGTCTGCGAGCGCCACCGAATTGTCCCAGTGTCCCGGAACGGCTCTTCCCTGGTGGTGGCCATGGCCGATCCGTCCAACCTGCACGCGGTCGACGACGTCAAGTTCTTGACCGGCTTCAATGTCGAGCCGGTGGTCGCCGCAGAGCCTGCCATCGCCGAGGCGATCGAGCGTTACTACGGGGGCGTCGACGAGATCTCCTTCGACGAGATCATGGATGGTTTTGACGAAGAGGAGATCGATTTCACAGCTGAAGAGGACGGCCCCTCATCGCTGGACCTGGAGAAAGATGCCGAAGACGCGCCTGTCGTGCGCTTGTGCAATGCCATTCTGCTCAGCGCCATCAAGAAGGGGGCGTCCGATATTCACGTCGAGCCCTACGAGAAGAGCCTGCGGGTGCGCTATCGCATTGATGGCGTCCTCAACGATGAGATGCGCCCCCCCCTCAAGCTCAAGAACGCCATCGCTTCGCGCCTGAAGATCATGAGCTCGCTCGACATCGCCGAGCGGCGCCTCCCGCAAGATGGCCGCATCAAGCTCAAGCTGGGCAAGGGCAAGGAAATGGACTTCCGTGTCTCGGTCCTCCCGACGATCTGGGGCGAAAAAATATGTATGAGGTTGCTCGACAAGTCCAACCTTCAGTTGGACATGGCCAAGCTCGGTTTCGCACAAAGAGCCCTGTCGGACTTCAAGGGGGCGATCAACCAGCCCTACGGCATGGTCCTCGTTACGGGCCCCACGGGCTCCGGGAAAACGACCACCCTGTACTCTGCGCTGTCGGAGCTGAACAAAGAGAGCACCAACATCAGCACCGCCGAGGACCCAGTCGAGTACAATCTCATGGGTATCAATCAGGTCCAGATGCACGACGATATTGGGCTCAACTTCGCGGCTGCTCTGCGGAGCTTCCTGCGCCAGGATCCCGACATCATCATGGTCGGCGAGGTTCGAGACTTCGAGACCGCGGAAATCGCCGTGAAGGCCGCGCTCACCGGCCATCTGGTCCTTTCGACGTTGCATACGAACGACGCCCCCAGCACGGTATCGCGGCTGCTGAACATGGGCATCGAGCCCTTCTTGGTGACTGCGGCGGTCAACTTGGTGCTCGCCCAGCGTCTCGCGCGTCGCATCTGTGCCGACTGCAAGGCTCCCATCGACGTCGACAAGAGTGTGCTCGAGGAGGTCGGTTTTAGCCCGGAGCAGATAGCGAAGGCGCAGCCGGTCAAGGGGACCGGTTGCCGCACCTGTAACGACACGGGCTACAAGGGCCGGGTGGCACTCTACGAGGTCATGCCCATGACCGACCGACTCAAAGAGATGGTGCTGCAGGGCTGTTCGACCGCGGAGCTGAAGGATGAAATGATCCGAGCTGGAGCCGACTCGCTGCGCCTGGCCGGCATCAAGAAGGTGCTTGACGGTGTCACCTCCATCGACGAGGTGCTGCGCGTCACCAGCGCCGACGTTCAGTAGAACCGAATAAGTCCGTGATCGTGGCTGCGATCGTGGCCATGCCCTTACACAGGTTGGAGATTCCCGCTGTTTTCGGCCTCGGTCAGGTGCCTGCGGTCCGCTGTGGGGCGGTCGTTTGTACGGCGGTCGTCGACGGGAGCGCGGGCCGGCAATCTCGGACTGCGCGGATCGGAGCTTGACGCCGGAGACACACATGCTTGATTTGTGTCGCTCCCCCTTTGGATCAAGAGCCTTGGAGAACCGATCCCCGCACCCCCTCGAGTCGCTCCTGGCGCAACGCATCGTTCTGCTCGATGGCGCCATGGGAACGCTCATCCAGGCCGCCGATCTCGGCGAGGATGACTTCCGCGGTAGCCGTTTCGCCGGGCATCCGGTCGATCTCAAGGGCAACAACGACCTGTTGTGCCTGACGCGTCCAGAGCTTGTGGGCTCCATGCACGATGCCTACCTACAGGCAGGCGCCGACATCGTGGAGACCAATACCTTCAGCGCCACGCGGATAGCTCAGGCCGACTATCGGACCCAGCCGGTGGTGCGGGAAATGAACCGCGAAGCCGCACGGATCGCGAAAGAGGCCACCGTCCGTTGGACCGGCAACAACCCGAGCAAACCACGCTTCGTTGCAGGTGCCATCGGTCCCACCAACCGGGTGCTTTCGATGTCGCCGGACGTCAACGATCCGGGATTTCGCGCGCTCGGCTTCGACGACATGAAGAGCGCCTACGCCGAACAAGTGCAGGGCTTGATCGAGGGCGGTGCCGACTTGCTGCTTGTGGAGACCATCACCGATACCCTGAATGCCAAGGCCGCATTGCTGGCGATCGACGAAGTGGCCGCTGCGCTCGGCCGCAGGCTGCCGCTCATGGTTTCCGTGACGATCACGGACAAGAGCGGGCGCACGCTCTCCGGTCAAACGGTGGAGGCCTTCTGGATCTCGATCGCACACGCCAAGCCCATGACCGTGGGTATCAACTGCGCACTCGGCGCCGGCGAGATGCGGCCGTTCCTGAAAGAGCTGTCCGATGTCGCCACCACGTACGTTAGCTGCTATCCTAACGCCGGGCTGCCCAACGCCTTTGGCCAGTACGATGAGCCAGCAGCGACCACTGCACGGCTGATCGGCGAGTTCGCGCGCGCCGGGCTTGTCAATCTCGTGGGAGGCTGCTGTGGCACCACGCCCGAGCATGTCCGCGCCATCGCTCGAGCCGTTGCCGGCGTCGCGCCCAGGCGCGTGCCCGAACCCGACGGGCTGACCCGGTTCGCCGGGCTCGAGCCGCTGGTGATTCGCCCCGACTCCAACTTCACCGTGATCGGGGAGCGCACGAACGTGACCGGCTCGCGCAAGTTCCTGCGTCTGGTCAAGGCCGGCGACTATCAGAAAGCGCTCGACGTAGCGCTCGACCAGGTGCGCGGAGGCGCCAACATCCTGGACGTCAATATGGACGAGGGCATGCTCGCTTCCGAGCAAGCCATGACCACGTTTCTCAACCTGCTGGCCAGCGAGCCGGAGATTGCCCGTCTGCCCGTCATGATCGACAGCTCGCGCTGGAGTGTGCTCGAGGCAGGCCTCAAGTGCTTGCAGGGCAAAGGCATCGTCAACTCCCTGAGCCTGAAGGAGGGTGAGGCAGAGTTCTTGAGCAGGGCCGAGGTGGTGCGTGCCCACGGGGCCGGTGTGGTCGTCATGGCCTTCGACGAGGCCGGCCAAGCCGAAACTGCCGGCCACAAGCTCGAGATCTGCCGCCGGGCGTATCGTTTGCTCACCGAACGCGTGGGCATGGACCCGACCGACATCGTATTCGATCCCAATATCTTCGCCGTGGCCACAGGCATGCCCGAACATGCCTCGTACGCGCTCGCATTCATCGAGGCCACGCGACGCATCAAGGAGGCCTGCCCCGGTGCCAAGGTGAGCGGGGGTGTATCCAACCTCTCGTTTTCCTTTCGTGGCAACGACGCTGTACGAGAAGCGATGCACTCGGCCTTCCTCTTGCACGCGATACGGGCCGGCATGGACATGGGCATCGTGAATGCGGGCCAGCTTGTGGTCTACGAGGACATCCCCGCCCCCCTGCTGGAGCTCGTCGAGGACGTCATCCTGGATCGACGCCCCGACGCCACCGAGCGGCTGGTCGCGTTCGCGGAAACGGTGAAGGGCGGCGGCAAGAAGCGCGAGCGGGATCTATCCTGGCGTGAGACCGATGTTGCGGAAAGGCTCAAGTACGCTCTCATCCACGGTATCAGCGACTTCGTAGAGGAGGACACCGAGCTCGCGCGCCGGCACTATCGGCGGCCGCTTGCGGTGATCGAGGGACCGCTGATGGACGCCATGAGCGTGGTCGGGGACCTGTTCGGTGCGGGCAAGATGTTTCTGCCGCAGGTCGTCAAGAGCGCACGCGTCATGAAGAAGGCGGTGGCCTACCTGCAGCCCTTCATGGAAGAGGACCAGCAGGACGCCGCTGCAAGCCACAGCCTGGGGCGGATTCTGCTCGCAACCGTCAAGGGCGATGTGCATGACATCGGGAAGAACATCGTGGGGGTGGTGCTCGCCTGCAATGGCTACGAGGTTATCGATCTCGGAGTCATGGTTCCGGCAGATAGGATCCTGGGTACTGCGCGAGAGCGCCGAGTCGACCTAATCGGCTTGAGCGGGCTGATCACGCCCTCGCTCGACGAAATGGTCCACGTCGCAGCCGAGATGAAGCGGCGGAGGTTCGATATTCCTTTGCTCATCGGAGGCGCCACGACCAGCCGCCAGCACACGGCCGTCAAGATTGCGCCCGAGTACCCCCTTCCCACCCTTCACGTTCTGGACGCGTCGCGAGCCGTGAATGTCGTGGGCAGCCTCCTCGACAAGGAGCGCAGGCAGGATTTCGCCCTGAGCAACGAGCGAGCGCAGCAAGCGCTGCGGCGGCTGCACCAAGAGGGCGGCACCGGAGCGCTGCTTCCGTACGAGCAAGCCAACGCATGCCGTCCCAAGCTGGCGTGGCGACCGCAGGACGCGGTGCGCCCGAGCTTCCTGGGGTCCAGGGTGCTATCGGCATTCCCCCTAACCGAGATCCGGCGCTACATCGACTGGACGTTTTTCTTTACAGCGTGGGAGCTCAAGGGTCGCTTTCCCCAGATCTTGGATCATCCGAGGCACGGTGCTGCCGCGCGCGAGCTTCATGCGCACGCCCAGGCGCTGCTCGACCGAATCGTGCAAGAACGCCTGCTGCAAGCGCGCGCTGCCTACGGCTTTTGGCCCGCCAACAGCGATTTGAACGACATCGTCGTCTGGTCCGACAGCAGCCGGAGCCGAGAATTGCTCCGCTTCACCATGCTGCGCCAGCAGCGGTCCAAGCGCGAGGGTGAACCCCAGCGCTGCCTGGCCGATTTCGTCGCGCCGATCGGTAGCGGCATCGAGGACCATATCGGCGCGTTCGCCGTGACCTCGGGCCTTGGCGTGGACGCGCTCGTCGCCAGGTTCGAGCGGGAGCACGACGACTACAGCGCGATCATGGCAAAGGCGCTCGCCGACCGATTAGCGGAGGCGCTTGCGGAGGCGCTGCACGCGCGTGTGCGCAAGGAGTGGGGCTATGCGGCCGGGGAAGAGCTCGCGCTAGATGAGCTCCTGGCGGAGAAATTCCGCGGCATACGGCCAGCGTTCGGGTACCCGGCCTGCCCCGACCACAGCGAGAATCCTAAACTATTCGAGCTGCTGGACGCGCAGGCGCTGGGGATGGGGCTGACCGAGCACTTTGCGCTGACGCCGGCGGCCAGCGTCAGCGGCATCTACCTTGCTCACGAGCAAAGCCGGTACTTCTCGGTGGGCAAGCTGGGGCGCGACCAGGTGATGGACTACGCGAGACGAAAGGGTCTGAGCCTGGCGGAGGTCGAGCGCTGGCTTGCTCCCAACCTGGGCTACGAGTCGGGGGCCGCCCGCGCGGCCGAGTAGCGGCCCCTCCAAATCGCGCCCTCAACGAAGGCACTTGATCGGGTCCGAAAAAGCCGATGCGTGACATTTAGTGACCCTACATGGCAAGTCAGATGTTGTCGCATGGCAGGGGAGGTGGTAGACTCGCGTCTATGCGGATTAGCAACAGTTTCTCCGAAGGGGAAGTCCAGGTACTGGAGTTCATCGTGCAGACCCTATTGCGCGGGGGCTCACCCACCATGGCAACTCGGCACAAGGAGTTTGCCTCCCTGTGCCGCAAGGTCATGGCGATGAAACAGAAGGTGGTCGACAAGCGCAGTGCCCGGACAACGGTCAACGCGGTTCCCGCCCAGGGCTCCGTAGAGGAAACGGCCGTCGGTCCAGTGCGACGCCCACCCGTCGATTCGGCCCTGCGCACGGCCGTCTGAAGCCTGGACACCCTACCCTTGCCCTCGGCCAGTCTCGGCGATCCCCGCTGCGACCGGCCGTGGTGTATCCCGTTCGCCATTGACATGCAAGGCAGTGTTTCGTAGGGGCTTGTCGGGATGCTGGTACTGCGCGGCGGCCGGGTCATCGATCCTTCCCAAGATCGGGACGAGCCAGCGGACGTGGTTGTCGATGCAGCCCGGATTGTCCGCGTCGGGCCTAACGCGGCAGCTGGGCTGACCGGGCACGGGGTTCAGGTCATCGAGGCGGCGGGCTGCTGGGTCGTACCTGGCTTCGTCGACCTGCACGTGCATCTGCGTGAGCCCGGCCACGAGTACAAGGAGGACATCGAGTCCGGGCTGGCGGCGTCGGCGGCAGGCGGATTCACAGCCGTATGTGCCATGCCAAACACCAAGCCTGTCAACGACACACGGGCCGTCACCGAGTTGATGGTGTCGAAGGCCTCTAGTTGCAGTGGACCCCGACTGCATCCGTTCGGTGCCATCACGGTGGGATCGAAGGGAGTCGAGCTCACCGAGATGGCTGACTTGAAGGATGCGGGGGCGATCGGGGTGAGCGACGACGGGGTATGCGTCATGGACTCAGGCGTCATGCGCCGGGCGCTCGAATACGCCAAGACCTTCGACCTGCTCCTGTCGCAGCACTGCGAGGATCACGGCCTGACTCGAGGCGCCCAGATGCACGAAGGCCGGCGCTCGACGCAACTGGGGATGCGGGGCTGGCCTCGCGAGGCGGAGGACATCATCGTGGCACGCGACCTGATTCTCGCCGAGATGACGGGGGCCCGCTACCACGTTGCACACGCTAGCTCGTTGGGTACCGTCCGGCTGCTGCGCGAGGCGAAGGCCCGGGGCCTGCACGTGAGTGCAGAGGTCACGCCCCACCATCTATTGCTGAGCGAGGATGCGGTCGTGGGCTACGACACTGCCTGCAAGGTAAACCCGCCCCTGCGCTCGGAAGCAGACCGCGACGCGCTGCGGGAGGCACTCAGGGACGGCACGATCGACTGCATCGCAACGGACCACGCCCCGCACAGCTGCCTCGAAAAGGACTGCGAGTTCGAGGCGGCCTCTTTTGGCATCCTCGGGCTCGAGCCGGCGCTGGCCGTGTTGCTCGACCTGGTACGGCAAGGGCACCTTTCAGAACGCAGGCTGATCGAGGCGCTCTCCGTTGCACCGGCCCGAATCGGTCGGCTTCCAGGTGGCAGCCTGCGCGTGGGGGGCGTGGCCGATATCGCCGTAATCGACCCGGAGCACCGCTGGACTCTCGAGGCAGCCGCGCTACGCTCCCGCTCGTCGAACACCCCTTTTCTGGGCCAGCAACTGCAGGGTGCTGTTGTCCTGACCCTTGTCGGTGGCCATGTAGTGCACCGCCTCGCGATCCCGTCTAGCTAGGGCGCCTGCCCACCTCGCAGGCTCCAAACGCCGCTGGCTGTGTTGCTCCTCCTCGAAATATCCCCAGCATGACTGCAGCGCGACTCGCATTGGCGGACGGTACGATCTTCACCGGCACGGCCGCGGGTGCCTCGGGCACTGCCACGGGCGAGGCGGTGTTCACCACCGGCATGACCGGCTATCAGGAGGTCGTCACCGATCCATCCTACTGCGGCCAAATCGTGGTAATGACCGCGCCCCAAATCGGCAACACGGGCGTAAACCTCGACGACGAAGAGGCGGCGGCACCTGCGCTTTCCGGTTTCGTTGTACACGAGCTCGCCAGCGAGCCGAGCAGCTGGCGTGCGCGCGAGACGCTCGACTGCTACCTCAAGCGGCATCGCATCGTGGCGCTGCGTGACGTGGACACGCGTAGTCTCACGCGGCACATCCGCGATCGGGGAGCTCAGATGGCCGCGCTCGGCACTGATCCAAGCGACGAGCTGGTAGATCTTGCCCGGGCGGCGCCGCCCATGGAGGGGCGCGACCTCACCCAAGCGGTCACCACGAACGTGGTCTACGAGTGGGATCGCGGCAGCCTCGCGTGGACCCGGGAGGCGAGCACTTCCCTCGCCACGACACCCGGGGCTCGCTGGCACGTGGTCGCCATGGACTTTGGCGTCAAGCACAACATCCTGCGCTGCCTCGTCGATGCCGGCTGCAGGGTCACGGTCGTGCCGGCCGCCACGGGAGTCGAGGCCATTGCGAACCTGGGGCCGGATGCGATCTTCCTGTCGAACGGTCCCGGCGATCCGGCCGCTGTTTCCGGGGGGACGGACACCGTGCGCGAGCTGCTGGGGCGGTGGCCGGTGTTTGGCATCTGTCTTGGCCATCAGATCATGTGCCTGGCGCTGGGAGCCTCCAGTTACAAGCTGAAGTTCGGCCATCATGGCTTGAACCAGCCAGTCAAGGACCTGGGGACCGGCCGGGTAGAGATCACGAGCCAGAACCATGGCTTCTGCGTTGACATGGAATCGCTCAGAGGTCGCTGCGAGGTTACCCACCGGCACCTGAACGATGGCACCTGCGAGGGAATCCGGCATGTGGAATCCGGAGCCTTCGGCGTTCAGTACCATCCCGAAGCCAGCGCGGGACCCCACGACGCCCGCTACCTGTTTCGTCGCTTTGTGCAGCAGATCGAGGGCGACACGAGACACTGGGACGCACAGCAACGCAGCTACGAGACCTGACGTTGTTAAGCTCGCAACAACTGCTGATGAGGGCCTCGGCCGAGGCGCGGGTGGGTGAGCGCGTCCTGCTGGGAGCAGGCGTGTCCAGGGACATTCACCGTTTCCTACCCCCGGGTGTTCACGTTACCGAACGCGGCAGCAACGGGTCGCCTGTGGATCTAGCCTTGATCACGGCCGACCAGATCGACAGCCGTGGCCAGCTCGTAGCGCCCTCAAGCGCTAACGGCCACGCCAACGGTAGCGACGTGCTACCAGCGGGTTATTGCGCCGGGAGACTGGTCGTACTTTTGACCTGCCCGTCAAGGACTCGCCGGCTGGGCATCGTGCCGGCCGAACCAGCCGCCCGGCGCGGATCAACAGGCCCGCACGCCGATCGCATCATTAGCGCCCTCGCGGTCATCGACGTGACCGAACACGGCCTGGTAGTCCGAGAGCTCGCTCCCGGGATCAGCGCGCGTGAGGTGCAGCAAGCAAGCGGCGCGACCTTGCTGGCAGAGCCCAGTCTGACCGAGATCGGCCCGGCCCGGTAAGGGCCCGTGACAGAATAGTTGGTCGAGACCGGCCGCGCAGGGACACCCCTCTCGGGTATGCCAGGTATGTCCCCGCGCGGCGCCCGAGATCACGACCGGCCAGCCGGCATCCTCGGCAACGAGGTACCAGCTGGCCGCGACGAGCCCCCCGGACGTTCTTCAGTTACAGCTACTGAGTTGCGGTTCCGCTTAGTTCCAGGCGCAGATCCGCTGCCCAAAGATGTCGCTCGCGACGCAAGTCATGCCGAGCGGACACAGCTGCCCGAGTGAGCAATCGAGGAAGCAGTGATTCTCATTCTGAGCACACATGGGCATTGCATTGGAAGGAGGAGGAGGAAATGGGCAGTCGCGGTTTCGGTCGCAGAACTGGCCGCACCAGGTGCCACCGCCGTTACGCCGCGCCACGCAGCAGGCCTCGGTTGGCCCGCAGTTCAACAGGCCGCTCTGCTGGCCTTCTCCCCCTGGACGAACACACGGGTCGTTGTTCCCCGACCCGCCTACCGGATCCACCCCTATGCCTCCTATGCCGCCTGGATCGAAATTCCGGTCGCACTGCTCGTAGATCGGGCAGCGGCCTGGCAGGCTGCAGTGACCGCCACAATCGACCTCTCCTGGCGGGCACAGGCACTCGCCCATCCGGCAGATGGCGCCCACCGCACACGTTCGACCGCAGCCCCCGCAGTTCAGGGAGTCGTTCTGGAATGCGTCCTGGCCCGGCAGCCTGCAACCGGACAGCTCGCCGGGTCCAGGGGTGCCGCATGGCTCGCGACCAGGTGGGCACAGGCATTGGCCGCCCATGCATTGCGCGCCGCCGGAGCAGCGGACGCCGCACTGACCGCAGTCCAAGGAGCTCGTGAGCAGGTCCACGCAGCCGTCCGGATGGCACTCGGTGAGGCCAGGCGGACACAGGCATATGCCGTTCGCACACGTGGCGCCGGGCACACACGGCTTGCAGTCCGGCCCGCAGTGCTCCGGATCGGCGACGGTGAGCGCGCACTCGCCGGGGATGTTACGCCCCGGATTGGCTGCGCATACCTGGGTGCCGGGCGGGCACTGGCACAGCCCGTTCAGGCACAGGCCTCCGAGCGGGCAGCGGATGCCGCACTCGCCGCAGTTGTTGGGGTCGGTCTGCAGGCTGCCGAGCAGGCAATTTCCGCCTTCACCGCCACCCGGGAAGCCGATGCCGCCGCCGCCGCCGCACTCCACGGTTCCAGGCGGGCACTGGCACAGCCCATTCAGGCAAACCGATTGCCCTTCGCAGAAGTTGCCGCAGCCGCCGCAGTCGCTCGGGTCGATGTTGATGTCGACACAGGCGTTGCCGCACAGGGTCAAATTGGGACCGCACTCGCACTGGCCATTAAGACACAGGGCACCCGGAGCGCAGGCCCTGGTCTGCTGGGCAGTAGGATCGGTGCAGCCACCGCAGTGCGCCGGGTTCGTGCTCGTGTCCACACAGAGCCGATCGCAGTCGACCATACCGTCGGGGCACTGGCAGTTGCCCCCAATGCAGGCCGCGCCTACCGCACATTGGTTGCCACACTGGCCGCAGTTGTTCACGTCGCTCTGCATGTCACCAAGGACGCAGCCCGTGCCGCCCAGGCCGCCCTCACCTATCTGGCATTGAATGGTTCCGGGCGGGCATTGGCACACGCCCGCGACGCAGATTCCGCCGGTGCCGCATTCGATCCCGCAGGCGCCACAGTTGAATGCATCGCTCAGCTGGTCGGAGCATCCGCTTCCGCAGTCGACGAACGGGGGCGGGCATAAGCAGCTGCCCATTATGCAGGAAGACCCAGGTTTGCAGACGACACCGCAAGCTCCGCAGTTGAACTGAGCGGTCAACGTCGGCACGCACTGGTTGTAACAATGGGAAAGTCCAGGCGGGCAGGTCACAGGCGCCGGTCCAACCTGTGCCGGTCTGCCGGCGAAGCCGCCGGGCCCGCCGCCGAAGCCGGGGCCAACACCGCCGCCGAAGCCAACCGTGCCGCCGAAGCCAGTGGCAACACCGCCGCCGAAGCCAGGGCGAACCGCGCCGCCGAAGCCAGGGCGAACCGCGCCGCCGAAGCCAGTGGCAACACCGCCGCCGAAGCCAGCTGGGCCAGGGCGTGCATTCGAGCTGCTGCAAGCTGCAGTCAGCCCGCACATACACAAGAGAACGATCCTGAATCCATTACGCATGATGTTCACCCCAGGGGAAAACGGGATAAGAAACACGGAGCATACCGCTCTTTTGCGCTTGCTGCAAAGCCGGCCCAATCGACAAATCACGTTGTGTAACAAACGGTACAGACATGGGTGTGCAACAAACGCGCGCGGCGCGACACAAATGTCGTGGATACGCTGCGGGACCGCAACGCGATGCAAGCATGCGTAGCCGACTTCGAGACGTCTTGTCGACACAAAAACGGCGCTCGCAACACGAAACCGCGCCCAGCGCCACGAAAACCCGCACTGATTCGAGCAAGAAACCTCCACTGGCAACCCGCACTCGTGGCAACGCGGCACCGAGCCAGCGTAACCGTTCACCGGGATCTTCGCTTCCGCGGCGGCTTCCCAGGCGCCGTTCTGGGCGGTTTACGTCCTCGTCGCTGACTTGCGAAGTACCTTGATACTCCTCGGGCGACTCCTGCAGGCGCACTCGCCAAGAAAACCTTTAATCTTACGTGCTCGCGAAGCTGATCGCAACGATCGAGTGTGAGATGCGGGTTGCACGGCTTCGCCGGATCTTGCGTACCGGGCCAGACCCATGGCAGCCCACCCGTCGCCGGAACGGTCTCGTTAGGCTAAGCTAACGTTGTGCGACCTTTGAGCTCCTCGGTCTTTTCCCGCCACGCCGTTGCGCTGGCCGTTGTGTGCGGTCCCTGCTGGCCGGTGCTCGTTGCATCCGCTATGGCGCAAGGGCCCGCGAGCACGCCGGACGCGCACGCGCCGACAGCCGGTCAACTCACGCCGCCCAGACCCGGGGGCGCGCCCGCCGGCGTTGCGCCGCCGGCGGGCGCGGTGCCTCCCGTTCAGGCACCGCCAAACTACGGCATCCCTCCGGCCAACTACGGTGTTGCTCCGGCGGTGGTCGCGCCTCCCGGCCAGGTTGTGGCTCCGGGCGTCATGCCCCCGCCCCCGCCGCAAGCGGGGGGGCGAGCACCTTTGGGTGCGCGCTATCCAGCCACTCCGCAGGCGACAGATTTCGGCAACCTCGAACTGGACGTCTCCGAAATCAGCGCCCCCACGCTGCGCCTGCCAGCCGACGTCCGGACCCGGTTCCGCGTGCTGACGCATGATCTGGACGAGCTGGCCGCCAAGGGGGGCTCCCGGGTCGCCGACGGCGTGCTTTCGATCGTGACGGGGGGACTATCCATCACGCTCGGCGTCTTCTTGGACGATCACCAGCCGGTGTTGGGATCCTACCTCTACCTCTTCGGAGGTGCGAACGTGGCGCGTGGCATCATCGATCTGCTGGTGACCCCGGATCCCCATACACCGGCACTCGAGTTCTCTCACATGCCCATGCGCAACGTGCAGGAGGCCAAAGAACGTTTGGCGTTCGGCGAGGCCGCACTGGAGCGTCTGGCCTACCGCAGCCGATTGACTCGCATACTGGACGCAGCGGTCAGTACGCTCGCTGGTGTAGCCTTCGTGCCGGTCTATCTGGCCCGCCGCGACGGTGAGCCCAGCATCGACACCATGGGCTACTTCGTGATGATCGGTGCCGGTATATCCGTGATCAGCGGTGTGATCAGCTTGACCACGCCTTCCGACGCGGAGCGGCGCTGGAACGTTTACTCGGAGCTGCGCCGCCGTCTGGCCTCGGAGCGACGCTCCAGCCAGGCCCGGCCGCAGCGGCACGCGAGCCTGCTGCCGAAGCCCCGGATCGGACTGCTCCCAGGCGGAGCTGCGCTCGGCCTGAGCTGGCACATGTAGCACCATGCCGGTGCAGAAGTAGGGGAGGTTTTCAATGACCGAGGGAGCATGCGGTTCGCCTGAGGAGCGACCGAACCCTAGCGTCGGCGACCAAGAGACGCCGCTTGTCGCATCGATCCTGTTCTCGCAGCCGCAGTGCCGGATTGTCGGAGGCGCCGGAGTGTGATGGTCAGCAGGCCGGCAATCATTGCCGGGTCAAGACGACTTGATGTGGGCCTGAGGTTTTGCCTTGGTGCGTGAGCGTGAACTCAACTTCCGCGTCCCCTGCAGGCACCCGGAGATTGCGAAAGGTGAGAGATTGTTCGAGACCTGTCGCCTCCACCGCCGCCCTCGCCGAACCGATCCGTAACTCCGCCCGGCCTCTGAGCGCCTCCTTGAGTCGAACTGTCGCGTCGAAGCGGGCCGCGCGCGCGACATGCACAAGCCAACGTCCGCGCACGCCCCAGCCCGGACCCTCGCTCCTTCTCCAGTTCTGCTTGGTCAGGAGCGTGGTGGTTTCGTGGTCCGTGCCAATGACGATGCGGGGAGGCTCGTAGTTGTGAGGTCGCGTGCTCGACACGTCCCTAAACCAGGCATCGTACCGCTCCCTGAGCGCGGCCGTGACTTCCGGACGCTGAGCCGCAAGGTCGTGTTCCTCCCGGGGATCGTTCGCCATGTCGTAAAGCTCGAACGGTGCGTCCTTCGAGGGGCGCTCGTTGCTGAAGCCAGTCGGCCGGATCAGTTTCCAGCGCTGACTCCGGGCCGCGAAGTGGTGGTAGGGCAACGGACGGTCCCCCCGGTGTGCTTGGATGAAGATCGTTCGGTCGGGCCAGGCCACCTTCTTCCCCTCCACAAGGGGCAGGAGGCTACGCCCGTCGAGCTTCAGGCCCTTAGGGAGCGCGACGCCCGCGGCCTCCAAGAGTGTGGGCATCACATCGACATGAGCCGCAATCCGATCGCTCTTCCTCCCGGCTTTCAGGCGCGCGGGCCAGCGCAAGAAAAAGGGCGAACGGATTCCACCCTCGTACACCTCTCCCTTTTTCCCGCGCATGTTTCCCACGTAGCGGACCGAGTTGGGGCCGTTGTCCACCATGAAAACGACAAGGGTGTCGTCGCCGATGCCCAGCGTGTCGAGCTTGTCGATCAAACGCCCGACATTTTGATCGATGTTCTCGATCATAGCGAACACCCGGGCGACCCGGTCGCGATCTCCAGCGCCGCCCAGCAGCACCGGTCCAAGGTCCCTACCCAGGTACTTCTCATACAGCGCTTGGGGCACGTCGTGAAACGGGCCGTGGGGAGCGTTGGTGGGCAAGTAGACGAAGAACGGACGCCCGGCCTTGTGGACCTCGCTGATCCATTTCAATGCCGCGTCGAAGTAGACGTCGGTGCAATACCCGTGCGTGTGAACCGGCGCTCCGTTTTGAAACAAGATGGGATTCGTGTACCGCCGACCGTTCTCAGGAGGTTCCGACGGCTGCGCGAGTCCGCCTCCGAGATGAACCAGTGACTCCTCAAAGCCCTGATCCATCGGCCTCATGGGATGGCTGTCGCCGAGATGCCACTTTCCGAAGATGCCGGTGGCGAAGCCGGCGTCGCGCAGCACTTCGGCCACAGTGGTTTCGTCCGGCTCCATCATCGCCCGGCCAACCCAGGTGTCGACGACCCGCGTGCGATAGTTGTAGCGTCCGGTCATGAGCGAGGCGCGGGTCGGCGCACAAACCGGGCTCACGTAGAAAGTCTCTATCCCCGCACCGTCCCGGGCCAGAGCGTCCATGTGGGGCGTGTCGATCACCCGATTGCCCGTAGCTCCAAGGTCGCCGTATCCCTGATCGTCAGTCACGATCAAGACGATGGACGGGGGCGGATCGCCCTTCGCCGCCGGAGCGTTTGCGGTCGTTCCCGAGCACGAGGCCAACAAGAACAAGAGCGCGAGCTTCTTCATGACAGGCGATCGTAGCATCGCAGCCGCTTGGGGCCGAAAGACGGCACCGCACGCCGGGACGAGGACGAAAGCCGCTCTGGCGCCATGCTGGATTAGCCGTTCCTGTCCAGGATGGATGCCGGAGCGAGCGCGCCCGGAGGCCCGGACCGAGGAATAGCAGCGCTATTTCGCAGGGCAGGGACGAGGACGAAAGCCGCTCTGGCGCCATGCTGGACAGGAACTAGGGGCGTCCGAAACGGCGGCGCATAGCCCACTCTCCGCAAAACACCACGACACAAATCGCGAAGAACCACAGGCTCCCGAACGGGGCCCAGGCCAGCGTTCTGAGCGCACGTGTGCGGGTCGCCTCGAATCCATCGAGATTGGGAGCAGCATCTGGATCGGCATAGGAAGCACCGCCCGTTGCCCGCGCGATGTCCCGCAGCAGGCGGGGATCGGCACGTGGATCGGCGAGCTCCCTACCCCCGCTCTCGACCACAAAATCGACGTCGGCGCGCGCTCGATCGGCGTGCGCGGAGGGGACGCGCAATCGGTAGCCCCCGGGGGTTGCCGGTGCGTCGATCTCCAGTCGTCCCTTGCCCTGCCCGTCGGTCTGCAACCGGTGGCGGGCAAGCGGTGCGGAACCTGGACGCAGCAGCTCGACCACGACCTCGGCGGCTTCGGGCCGGTGAAGCTCGTCGCGCAGCGTGAGGTCAACGCGCAGCCTAGCCGAGGGCACGTAGCTGTCTCGGTGTGTCCGCAGGCGCGACGGTTCTAGGGCAGGGTCGGCAACCAGCCAGCGCAGCGCGCGATCCCAGAAACGGCCATAGGCCGATGCATCACCCTGGTGGCCTGCCGTTGCGAAGCCCCAGCGCCACGAGGTGTCGGTTGCGAGCGCCAGGGTCCGACCCGATCCGACCTTGCGCACGGAGAGGACTGGAAAGGCCCGGCCGCTGCGCGTGCGCTCCCGGGGATGCACCAGCAGCGCCAGAGCGCCGTCGGCCACGTCGCCCACGCGATTCGCGCCTTGGAGCGGCGCCAAGCCGGCCCACAGGCGTTGACTCATGACGCGATCGGACGCCAGGGCCACCAGGGGATGGTTCTCCGCTCCCTGCGCGGGGCGCGGGCGGAAGGGTGCGATGAGGGGCGCCGTGTTGGCAGTATCCAGTCGCACAGGCAGCACTTCGGCGAGCGGTGTATCTCGGTAGCCACCTTCCACGAAGCTGCGCCGGCCTCCCAGCATGGCCAGCGCGCCTCCGGCCAGCACGTAGTCCCTGAGAGGCATCAGATAGCGCGCCATCCGGTATGGTCCGTATTCGAAGTCCGCGAAGAGCACTACATCGAAGCTCGCAAGGTGTTGGCTGAACAGCTCATCCGCCGGGAAGCGGATCAACGACAGCTCGCCTGGAGCGGCCATGATCAGGTCGTTGGCCGTGCGCAGAATGAAGAACGTAATGAGATCGTTCGAAGGATCCGCCTTGAGGAAGGCTCGCATGAAGCGCGCATCCCAGCTTGGCGCGCCGCAAATCAGCAGGGCGCGCAGTCGGTTGCGTTTCACATGCAATAGAAACGCCCGCTTGTTGTTTTGCGGAACGGCATCGTCGGAGGCAACCGGTATGCTCAACTCGTACACGGCACGCCGCAGCGTGCTTGGCGCGAACACCAGCTGGGTGTGACCCTCGCCGCCGGGCGACAGATCGATGGCTGCCGTCCGGATCAACTCGCCGTTGCGGCGCAGCTGAAGCGATAGCTGCCGCTGCTTGCCTCCAACCGAGCGCACGTTCACGTCGACTCGGGCCGGCTGCCTCAAAAAGGCAACTCGGTCCGCCAGCACCTGGGTAATTGCGTCGTCGCGCAGCTCGGTGGAGGCGCCGAGCGCGACCGTGTGCACGCGCAGGCCAAGGTCCCTCAGCCGCTCCACGGCCGGTTGCTTCTCGAGATTGCGACCGTCCGAGACAAGCACGATGGCACCCAGGCCGTTGTTCGGATCGGCGCGCAACACCGCTTCGACGGCCGCGGCGATTCGGGTGTCGTCCCGCGTCGTGGGATAGCTCTTGGCGAGCTCCGCATGACGCACCTCCTCGGCCTTGTCGCCCATCTGAAACACACGCACTTCACGGGCGATGCCGGCGTCGAGCCAACGCTGCAGCAGCGCACGGGCGGCCTCTGCGCGAGTTCGATCACCATGCCGCAGCATCATGCTCCGGGACGTGTCCGCGAGCACGGCCAGCGAGCCAGCGCGACGATGAACTCGTTCTTCGACAAGCCTGGGTTGCAGCGCCAGCAACAGCGCCACCGAGCCGCTGAGCACGCGCATCCCGCGCAGCAGCCGGCGGCGAGCGCTGGGCACGACCTGGGTCAGCTCGATCCAACCCAGCACTACCACCGCCCCTATCACGACGGCCATCGCAAGGCCGGCCGGCAGACCCCCCGGTATCCCGAACTGCAGGCTCCAGTTGGATGTTTCAGCCATGCAGTGTCACCGCGAGGCGCCGAGCTTCACGAGCGGTCCTACCGCACGGTTCCGTAGCGGCGCATGATGAAGGGTGCGTGAACCCGATCGTCTTTGTAGTCGAGGCACAGGGCGTACATCACGAGGTTGACCCCCAACCTAAGCGCCTGCTCGCGCTGATCCTCTCCTGCGGGCACGACCGCATAGGTCCAGTTGCCCAGGTTGTCGCGCTCCCAAGCGCCACCCAGGTCGTGGCGGCTGTAGATCACGGCGGCGCGGCCCGCACGTTGGATGGCTTCCAGGTAAGCCGGCCCCTCGATGCGGCCCACCGGGCGGCGCAGTAGATAGAACGATCGATAGACAGTGTGCGTGGAGGGCAGGCGCTGCAGCTGTGCAGGGCCGAAGGCACGCGCTAGATCCCGGCGTATGGAAGCGTCGAATCCTCCGTCCGCCTTGCCAGCTGGGCGCGAGGAGTCGTCTATCAGCACGAACCCCCCGAAGTCTACGAAACGACGCAAGGCGCCGACCTCGGCTTGATCGAGAGGAGGGAAGGCCTCCCCGCCTCTCCAGTACAGGAACGGGCTGTTGAAGAGCTCCGCGTCGCGGAGCCGGACCCTGGTGGGTTCCAGGAGCACTTCGATGCTGGTGCGCTTGCGAAGCTCCCAGGCGATACGTTTTGCGGCCGTTGAAGGGGGCACGGACCCGCGGATCGTGTATTGTAGCTGCCTGAAATCGAAACGCTGGCCCCACTCTGCGGCGCCCGCACTCCGGGCAAGCGCGATCCACGCCACAAGTACCAGCGCCGCGCCTGCGCCGGCGCACGACGGTGACCGATGAGGATGACGAGGCGGGCCGGCGCGCATGGGCTCTGTGGGTAGCCTGCAGATCCCGCGCGGTCCAGTCCAAAGGCTAAGGGCCCGCGAAAGAACAACTCATGCGTTTCGCCGGCTCCCGACCACCGCTGGCTGTGTTGCTCCTCCTCGAAATATTCCCAATATGCCTGGTCGTTGCGCCTTGCCAGCGGCGCCCGGTCCTCACCCAACCGCGTAAGTTGTTCTTTCGCGGGCCCTAAGGGCCGTCTTGCGTGGCTCCGCGGCTCCGGAAGACTATAGTCGAGCCTTTGATCTCGCGCTGAAAGGTCTGGACAGACTCGTGAACCTCCCGACGGTTGCAGCAGCCGCAGCACTGCTGCTTGTGTTCGCGTGCACGGAGGCAGGCTCCAAGGAGTCTGCTGGCGGCCCGGAAACGAAGCGGGCCGCGAGGGCGGTCCGCGCGGCGACCGACAAGACGCCGCTGGTCAGCCGCAGTCGCAAGCTGATGGGAACCGTATTCACACTGAGCGCAGCCCATGTCAGCGAGGCGAAGGCTCAGCCAGCGCTCCTGGCCGGGCTGCAAGAGATTGCGCGTCTCGAGACCCTGCTTTCGGAATGGTTGGAGGATAGTGAGATCTCGCGCATCAATCGCGCTGCCGGCCGCCATCCGGTCGAGGTAGGCAGCGATACGTTCGCGGTAGTGGAAGCCGGGGTGCGTGTGTCAGCCTGGAGCGAAGGCGCATTCGACCTATCGTGGGCCGCCTTGCGCGGGCTGTATCTGTTTCAGCCCGGCGCACGTCGTATCCCGCGAGCGTCCGAGATACGTGGCCGCTTGCCGCTAGTGAACTACAGAGACATCGTTCTCGACAAGGGCAAGGGCACCGTGTTTCTGAGACGAAGGGGGATGAAGATCGGAACGGGCGGCATTGCCAAGGGCTATGCGTTGGATCGAGCCGGCCGAATCCTGACGGCAGCGGGCATCGACAACTACATGCTCTTTGGCGGCGGTCAAGTACAGGTGCGCGGCAGACGTGACGAGCGACCTTGGCGCGTGGGGATCCAACATCCGCGAGCGACCGACTACATTGGTTTCTTGGAGCTGTCGGCCGGCTCGCTGTCCACTTCGGGCGATTACGAACACGCATTTGTTGTCGACGGCGAGCGCTGGCATCACATCATCGATCCTCGCGACGGTTTGCCGGTGCCTCACACGAGCTCGGTCACGGTCGTGGCGGCTTCGGGTCTCTACGCGGACGCGCTCTCGACCGCGGTCTTCGTGCTTGGCCCCGAGCGGGCGTTCGAGAGACGTTCTTCGGCACCGGTGGGTTTCGATGCGGTAGTGCTGGACCGTGAAATGCGTCTGTGGGAAAGCGCGAACTCAGCTTCGAGGTTGGTGCTCAAGGTCACGCTCGAGGATGGCAAGCTGCCGATGGTTCGCTAGGCACTCGCTGGCCAGCGGCGGGGTCCGGGCTACGCTAGGTGGATGGCAGTGCGAGACATCGCGATGATCGGAGCTCCGGTGTTGCGCCGGAGGGCTCGCGAGCTCAGCCAGCCGGAGCTGGCCCGAGCCGAGACCCAGCGCCTGATCGACGACATGATCGACACCATGCACGCGGCCAGCGGCGCTGGCATCGCAGCCAATCAGGTGCACGTTCCTGTACGAATCGCGGTGATCGAGGTGACGAAGAACCCGCGCTACCCGTACAAACCTCCCATTCCCCTTACGGTGATCGTGAACCCTTCGATCGAGCCCTTGGACGACGAGGTCGTGGAGGTCAACGAAGGCTGCCTGTCCGTTCCGCTGCGCGGCTTTCTCACCCGCCACGTCCATATCCGGGTGCGCTACCAGGATCGGCACGGCCGGCAACACGACGAGATCAAACGCGGCTTGACGGCCACGACCTTTCAGCACGAGTGCGATCACCTGGACGGCGTGCTGTTCGTCGACCGCGTGCGCGACCCCACTACCCTGGCTACGTGGGAGCAGTACGAGCGTCATCAGCGCGCGGAATTCGTCTCGCGGATCGAACGCTTCGTCTCGCGGATCGGTTCGTGAGCGACTTCTGGTGTGAGCTGGCGTGGTTGGGCTCCGACAAGGTCGAATCCGGCGTGCTGCTTTCGCTGGCGGGCGAACGCATCGAGGCCGTCAGCGCTGGCATACCTGAGCCGCCTGTACAGGCGCTTCGCCTGCCCGGCCTGACGCTGCCGGGGCTCGCCAACAGCCACAGCCATGTCTTTCAGCGTGCGCTGCGCGGCCGCACCCACGCGGGAACGGGCTCGTTTTGGACCTGGCGCAAGCAGATGTACCGGGTTGCGGCTCGGCTGGATCCGGAGAGCTACCACAAGCTCGCCAGGGCCACGTTTGCCGAGATGGCGCTCGCGGGCTTCACACTGGTCGGCGAGTTTCACTATCTGCACCATCAGCCGAGCGGGGCCCCGTATGCGCAGCCGAATGTCATGGGCGAAGCCGTGCTGGCCGGGGCGAGAGAGGCTGGGGTCCGGTTGACGCTGCTGGACACCTGCTATCTGCACGGTGGCCTCGACCCCTCCGGATACCGGCCCGTCGAAGGTGTGCAGCGACGCTTCGCCGATCGCGACGCGCCTGCCTGGGTTGAACGCGCCAGCGCGCTCAAGAACGCTCCAGAGGCCCGAACAGCGGCTGCGATTCACTCGCTGCGTGCCGTCGACCCCCACGCTATCCAGGAGATTCGGGCCTGGTGCCGGCAGCGGGACGCGCCCCTGCATGCGCACGTCTCGGAGCAACCGGCCGAGAACCAGCAGTGCGTAGCCCGGCACGGACGCACTCCGGTACGCGTGCTCGCTGACCTCGATGTGGTGGGCGAGCGGTTCACGGCGGTCCACGCCACCCACCTGGATGCCGCCGATATCCAGGCGCTGGGCGCGGCCGGGGCCACCTGCTGCTTTTGCCCTACCACGGAGCGCGATCTGGCCGATGGGGTCGGCCCCTCGGCAGCGCTCACCACGGCGGGCGCAAGGCTTGCGCTCGGAACCGATTCGCATGCGGTCGTGGATCCGTTCGAAGAAGCCAGGGCTGTCGAGCTCGACCAGCGACTGGCCAGCCTGACGCGCGGACACCACACGCCGTCCGCCTTGCTGGCCGCGGCGACCCGAGCTGGCTACGCTTGCCTTGGCTGGCCCGAAGGTGGCCAGTTGGCAGCGGGCGGACTGGCCGATTTCGTGACCATTTCATTGGAGTCGACCCGTCTTGCTGGAA
The DNA here is from genome assembly GCA_022361155.1 of Pseudomonadota bacterium. Lineage (NCBI taxonomy): Bacteria > Pseudomonadati > Pseudomonadota > Pseudomonadota bacterium. The sequence goes on along the minus strand of JAKSBK010000527.1, from coordinate 14,943 downwards.
TCACGCCGGACAACGCGTTGGCGAGCACCGTATTCGCAGCGAGGGCTGCCGACGTTACCCACGTCGTCGTGGCTGGCAAGCTCGTGGTCAGAGACTCGCTTCACTGCCGGATCGACGCAGCAAGCGAGCTAGGGGCAGCGATACCGGAGCTGTACCGAGAGTGAGCTCGGTCCGATCGGTTTTGCCGAGGGCCGGTGGATCCCCGATACTCGTAGCCTCATGGACGCGTCACAGCATCATGAACGGCTGAAACAAGCGGTCGTGCTAGCCTGCGGAGCGGTTGAGCATGGAGGCGGGCCCTTTGGCGCGTTGGTGGTGCGTGGCGATCGCTTGTTGGCCTCGGCGCACAATCAGGTCACGCAGCGTAGCGACCCCACCGCTCACGCAGAGATCATGGCGCTGCGCGAGGCCTGCGCCCTGCTCGGCAGCTTCCGGCTGGACGGATGCAGCGTCTACGCTAGCTGCGAGCCGTGTCCCATGTGCCTGAGCGCCATGTACTGGGCCCGCGTCGACCGGGTGTACTACGCGAGCTCGCGACTGGATGCCGCAGATGCAGGCTTCGACGACGGTCTGATCTACCAGGAGCTCGACAGGCAACCCGAAGAGCGACGCCTCAAGCTGGTGCAATTGAGCGTGGCCGGCAGTCTCGAACCGTTTGAGGCCTGGCGGGCCAAGGACGATAAGCAACCATACTAGTACAACGGCCAGCCAGGAGCCCGACCGTGACCTTCACCGCCGCCCTGATTCAAGACAGCCCGGTCGTTTTCGACCGGGAGCGGACACTGGACAAGGTCGCCGAGCTCACCGCCGGCGCCGCTCGCCTTGGGGCGAGCCTGGTGATCTTCCCCGAGGCGTTCGTTTCCTCGTACCCGAAGGGACTCGATTTCGGTGCCCGGGTAGGCGGACGAACCACCGAGGGCCGGCGCTGCTTCCAGCGCTACCACGCGAGCGCCGTCGACATTCCCGGGCCGGACATCGACCGGCTTGGGGCCATCGCCGCTGATCATGCAGTCCACCTGGTCGTGGGTGTGATCGAACGCGAGCGCGGCACGCTTTACTGCACCGTCGTATTCTGTGGCCCCGACGGGAGCTACCTTGGCAAGCACCGCAAGCTGATGCCGACCGCCATGGAGCGCATCATCTGGGGTTTCGGCGACGGTTCCACCCTGCCGGTGCACGACACGCCGCTGGGCCGGCTCGGCGCAGTCATTTGTTGGGAAAACTACATGCCGCTCATGCGAATGGCCATGTACGGCAAGGGCATCGAGCTCTACTGCGCGCCGACCGCCGACGACCGCAGCAGCTGGCATTCGTCCATGATCCACATCGCCCTGGAGGGTCGCTGTTTTGTGTTCTCGTGTTGCCAGCACCTCACGCGCGGAGACTGCCCCGACGACTACCCGGCCGTTCAGGGCAGCGACCCGCACACGGTACTGATGCGAGGTGGAAGCGCGATTATCGGCCCGCTCGGACAGGTTCTCGCCGGACCCCTCTACGACAAGAAGGGCATTGTCACGGCCACGATCGACCTCGAGGAGATCACACGCGCAAAATACGACTTCGATGTGGTGGGGCACTACGCCCGGCCGGATGTGTTCCAGCTGCACGTAAACGAGAGGCCGGCGCCGCCCGTCCTGCGCAAGTGAGCATTGCAAGCGAGCATCTCTACCACAACCACGCGGCGCCGCGGACGCCGCCCGAGTCGCCGTGCACGGCTGGCAGCAAGGGGGTATGCACGCGATCCGAAAACACATGGCGAGGCAATAGCAGCGGTACCTCGCGATAGAGGCGCTGGATGTTCGACAGGCCACCGCCCAGCACGATGGCGTCCGGGTCCAGGATGTTGACCACGAGCGCAAGAGCGCGCGCCAGCCGGTCTTCGTAGCGGCCGAGCGTGGCCTTGGCGTGCGCGTCCCCGCGTCTCGCGAGCTCGGCGATCTCTGCGGCGGAGCGCTGCTGCTGCGTTTTCGAGTAATGGTCCCGGCTCATTCCGGGGCCGGAGAGGAAGGTCTCGATGCAGCCCGACAAGCCGCAGTAGCAGGCCTCGCCTGCAGATTCGCCGGCGCGTGGCCACGGCAGCGCGTTATGCCCCCACTCGCCACAGATGGCGTTGATCCCGACTACAAGCTTGCCGTTCACCACGATGCCGCCCCCTACGCCCGTCCCGAGAATTACGCCGAAAACCACGCGTGCGCCCGCACCGGCACCGTCGACCGCTTCGGAGAGCGCAAAGCAATTGGCATCGTTGGCCAATCTGATCGGGCGCGACAGCACGCGCTCCAGGTCTTGCTTGAGCGGCTTGCCGTTCAGGCACTGGGTGTTGGCGTTCTTCATCACCCCGGTGGCCGGTGAAACGGTACCGGGAGTGGCGACGCCGACGCTCGCCACCTCCCCGAGCTCGCGTTCCGCCTCGTCGACCAGCCGAGCAACGAGATCCACGATCGCGCTGTAGTCGCTGGCGGGGGTTGGCGCTCGCCGCCGAAGGCGCTCGCCTCCCTTGGGATCGAAGGCCGCGATCTCGGTCTTTGTGCCGCCGAGATCGATTCCGATGTGCATCACCGGAACCAAGGGAAACGCTACCTCACCGGCGCCCGTTTAGCGAGCAAGCGTTCGAGCTCGTCCGGATGCTTGGGGATCTCCGCGCTGAGGTTCGTATTTCCTTCGGTGGTGACCAGGACATCGTCCTCGATGCGGATCCCGGTCCCACGCCACTGTGGATCAACCTCGGCAGCCTCAGCCACGTAAACGCCGGGCTCCACGGTCAGGACGAAACCAGGCTCGAGCTCACGATGCTCGCCGTCGATGAAGTAGTCGCCCACATCGTGCACGTCCATGCCCAACCAATGCGAAGTTCGGTGCATGAACAAGGGCTTGTAGCGCTCCTCTTCGATCACCTGATCGGCGGATCCGTGCAAGAGTCCGAGGCCCAGCAGCCCCTGCACCATGACGCGCAGGCCAGCTTCATGAACCTGCTGCAGCGTACGGCCTGGAGCAACCGCGTCGATCGCGGCCTGCTGCGCCTCGAGCACGACCTCGTAGAGCCTGCGCTGGGCGTCGGAGAAGCGTCCAGACACGGGAAACGTGCGCGTGATGTCGCTCGCGTAGTACTCGTACTCGGCGCCCGCGTCGATCAACAAGAGGTCGCCGTCTTCGAGTCGCCGGTTGTTCTTGCGATAGTGCAGTATGGTGGCGTTGGGACCCGAGCCGACGATGGGATCGTAGGCTGGGCGTTCGCTGCCGTTGCCGCGAAACACGCGCAGCAGCTCGGCCTCCACTTCGTACTCGTAGCGACCCGGCAGGGCGACCGCCATGGCGCACCCATGAGCTTCGCGCGTGATGCTTACGGCCTTGCGAATGCTCCGCAGTTCCTGCTCGCTCTTGCGCAGCCGGGTTTCGTGCAGGATCAGCCCCGGGTCCAGGAACTGGCGCGGCGCGACAACACCGGTACGGACCCGCCTGCGCAATGCGCTTGCCGTGTCGATGATCAAACGGTCCAGGTCAGCACGCGGGCCGAACCGGTAATGAGCCCGCGTGTTGCCGGCCAGGTACTCCGGCAGTCGCTGAGAGAGCGCGTCGATGGGATAGGCCTCATCGGCTCCAAGCAGCTGTTTTGCGCCCTCCACACCCACGCGTGGTCCATCCCAGGTCTCTCGCTCGGGGTCTCTGGGCCGAACGAACAGCACGCAGCGGTGCTCCGCGTGGGTGTTGGTCAAGATCAGCAGGCTGTCCGGCTCCTCCAGACCCGTCAGGTAATAGAGATCGCTGTCCTGGCGGTAGCTGTGCTCCACGTCGTGATTACGGATAGCGACGGGTGCAGCAGGAAGGATGGCCACGCCAGGCCCCATGGCTGCAAGAAAAGCCGCCCGACGTGCTTCGTAGTCCGGCCCATTCACTGCCAGCGCAGTCTGTAGGCGGGTGCTGCCCGCAGTCAAGCGGGCCCAGTGCTCGCGGCCGGGAATCCGATCCGGCTTTCGTCCGGGTAGGCCGCGGGCACGACCGCGCGCAGCGCGGGATCAACAACAAGGTGCCCGAGCAGGCGCGGTGGAGGCCGGGTTTCGGAGCCGACCCTCACCCCCTCCTGGGGTCGGCGGAGAAACCCGGATCGAAGATGCGGCAAAGGGTACTAGCCTTTCAGCAGCTCGCGCACGCGGCCGATTCCCGCCTCAAGCGTCACGTTCCACTCGCTGCACCAGCGCTCCGCGCACAGCGTCGCGCCCCGCTGACAGGCCGCCCGCAGCGGTTCTTGCGCGCGCGGATTGCGGTACCAGTCTTCGTCCAGCCGCTCACGAAGCCCGGTGTGAAGAGCCAGCCCGGCAAGCTGGACGCGCAGCTCCAAAGCGGCACGCTGCTGGGTGCCTAGCAGCATGGCGACCACCGAAGGCGGCAGGCGCGAGCCCATCGCCGTGGACACGAGGCCCGTGCCTCGCTCGAGGCGCGCGCTCTGCGAGCGTTCGGGCCCGGCTGTTGCCAGGACCCTAGCCGCTGCCATCCGAATACGCGCAAGACACAGCACCCCGGTGTGCAGGCTGAGCTCGTCTGCTGCCCGCCGGTGCAGCCCGACACGCCTCGCCTGATAGCCCGCATCCGCGTGGAGCTGGCCGAGCAGCGAGCCGAACGCTCGCGCCACCGAGCCCTGCGCGGGACACCTCAGCTCGGGCGGCAAGGCTACACTCACCAGGGCCAGCCCCAGGGCCCGGGCGAGCCCTTCGCACGCGAGCATCTCGCTGAGCGCCCCGCACTCCACGGCCCCCGGGGCGACGCGAACCTCGCGCGGAGCGTCCTGGCCGGCCAGGGCGACCACCGGACAGAGGCCCCCGTGCGACGGCTCGGCGCGCAGGTGGGCGTCCACTTCCGATCCGAAACCCAAACCGAGCAAGGGCTGTGCGACCCGGCGCCAGCGCTGCTTGTTCGGCACGATCTCGTCGAGGTGAGGCGCGCGCAGCATGAACACCAGGTCCTGCCAGGCCGTCGGTGCCGCTGGGTCCCCTGCTTCCGCGAGCTCCCCGCGTTGCGCCGCCGCATGTTTCAGGCGTGCCAGGTGCTCCTCGTGCTCCGGTCGCGTGTTCTCGAGCACGCGCTCGGCGAGCTCACGCAGCTTTCGGGAGTGTCCGCCCGGCAGGCGCTGGCTCCACGCCAGCTCCGAGCTGATGCACGCGTCAAGCCAGCGGTCTGCGACACCCGCCAGGCTCGGTTCCAACGCCGCTGCAAATGCCGCGCGTTGCCTTGCAGACTCGCATGTGGCGAGGCGATCGATGGCGCGAGTGGCGGGAACCACGCTCCCCTCCGGCGCAACCGCTCCCGACTGCCATGACGCCAGCGCCGCAGCCGCACCAGCAAGAGGCAGCTTTGCACGGGAGGAGGCCAAGTGCAGCCGTAGTGCGTCGGCGCTATCTCGGCCGGCCAGCGCTTCCGCGCCGCGGATGCTCTGCCATGTCGCATCGGAGGCCAGCCACGCTAGAAGTCGCTCTCCGAGCTCCTGACACGCGGCATCCGGTTGGCCACGCCAGCGCCACAGGCGTGCCTGCGCCCGCGCCCCGGTCAGCCGCAGGAGCTCCTTCCGCAGTTCGATGAGCGCGTCGTGCAATCCAGATGGCTCTATGGGAGAGGTGGTCGCGGCACCCGCGAGCCCCAATGCGCACGCTGTCTGTAGCACAGAGGCCGCCCGACGCCCGAAGAGACCCGGCCCGGAGCTCCGTCGCGGGTCCGGCCCGGGACGATTCGGCTCGAAGTTGGTGGCGGATGCGAGCTACGCTCGAACGCATGCGTATCGAAGGCAATATCAGCTTCATCGGTGCCGGCAGCTTGGCGGGCGCACTCATCCGAGGGCTCCTTTCTGCCGGCACCTACGAGGCCAACGATATCATGGCGACGGACCTCCGAGCCGATCGCCTCCAGGAGCTTGGTCAGTACCACGGCATTCGCACGAGCAAGGACAACGAGCAGGGTGCGTCGCGAGCGGCTATCGTCGTCCTCAGCGTAAAGCCTCAAGTTTTGCCGAGCGTCTTGCCCGCAGTCGCGAGCGCGCTTGCTCCCGACACCCTGGTGATCTCACTGGCCGCTGGGATCAGCACGGCACTGGTGGAGGCGAAGCTGCCTCACGGCACGCGCGTTCTGCGCGCGATGCCCAACACCCCAGCGCTGGTTGGCTCCGGTGCAACGGCCCTGGCGCTGGGCACGTCCAGCACCGACGCGGATCTGAGACAAGCCGAGCAGATTTTTCAGAGCGTCGGCGTTACCGTGCGAGTGGAGGAAGCGCTCATGGATGCGGTGACCGGCCTGAGCGGCTCGGGACCGGCCTACATCCTGCTGGTGCTGGAGGCGCTCATGAACGCCGGTGTACAGGCCGGGCTGCCGCCCTCGGTGGCTCGCACCCTCAGTGTGCAGACGGTGCTTGGCACGGCGAGACTGCTCGACCAAAGCGATGAGCACCCGGCTGCGCTGCGCGACATGGTCGCCAGCCCGGCGGGTACCACCATGGCAGGCCTGCGCATGCTGGAGCGCGGCGCGGTCCGCTCCGCCTTTATCGAGGCCGTGCAGTGCGCGAGCCAACGCGCCAACGAGCTTGGCAGGCGGGCGACGATCTCGCTAGGAAAGGGTTAGCGTCTGGCGCCGAAGATGGCGGTGCCCACGCGCACCATCGTGGCACCTTCCTCGATGGCTACTTCCAGGTCCGCGCTCATGCCCATGGAAAGCTCGTGTAGACCATGTTCCGCCGCGAGCTGCCTCAAGATACGAAACCAGCGGCGCGAGTCCTCGGGTTGTGCAGCCTGCAAGGGCAGCGCCATCAAACCCCGCAGATCGAGTGCGTCGAGCCGTCGCAACGTAGCGACGAGCCCGCCCAGGTCCTTGGGGGCGCAGCCTGCCTTCTGAGGTTCCTCAGCCACGTTGACCTGAACCAAGACCTCGATCCGAGAGCCCTCCCCGTCCGCCCGACGCTGTAACGCTTCTGCCAGGCGCACCGAATCCACCGTATCGACCGCACAGCCCAGCCGAACCACCTGCGCCGCCTTGTTGCGCTGGAGCCGGCCCACGAGCCGCCAGCGCAACGCTGGCAGGTCAGCCAGCGCGGCACGCTTGTCGGCCAGTTCCTGCACGTAGTTCTCACCAAAAAGGGTCTGGCCCGCGGCGTACGCCGGGCGCATGGCAGAAGCGGGGTGGCGCTTGCCCACGGCGACGATGCGTACCGACTCCGGATCGCGACCGGCCCGTTCGCAAGCTGCGCGCACGCGTTCACGCACGGCCTCGAGACGGGCCGGCGTGCCGGTGGCTTGCGCGGGCGAAGTGGTCATGGCCACGCCGCCACGACCCCATGACGCTCGAGCATCTCGAGGGTCTGCGCCGCCGGCAGCCCCACCACGTTGGTGTACGACCCATGAAGCTCGAGCACGAAGCCCGCTCCGAGCCCCTGAATGCCGTAGGCGCCGGCCTTGTCGCGACCCTCGCCGGACGCGACATAGCTGCGCAAACAGTCCGGACTGAGCTCTCGGAAGCGTACTCGACTCACCAGGGCACGCTGTTCGATGCTCCCCGAGCCTGCCCTCGAAAGAGCCAGCCCGGTGACTACCTCGTGCGTGGATCCGCTCAGCAGCTCCAGCATGCGGTTTGCATCGCCGTCGTCCTGTGGCTTCGTCAGCACGGTTCGCCCGAGCACGACCAACGTATCGGCTCCCAATACAAAAGGTGCGGGCTTGGAGCGCGCGTGGCAGGCTGCCACCTGTTCGGCCTTGAGCCGAGCCAGGCGTAGGACCGTGGCCGTGGGAGTCTCCGACTGCAGGCGCTTCTCCGAAACTTGGGCCGGGCTAACCTCGAAGTGCAGGCCGAGCTGCTTCAGGATGGCCCGCCGGCGGGGCGAGCCGGACGCCAGGATCAGGGGTTGGGCCTGTTGGCTCAAGGCGACGTCCTCTCCGCTACCTTTGGTCGGCGTCTCGCTGGTGCAGGTACTGGCGGTAGCGACGCAGGTAGGTGCGGCTAACTTGGAGCGGATCCAACCCCAAGCACTTGGCCATCTCCGATACGTAGCCATGCACGTACACCGGGGCCGGCAGCAGCCCAAACGCGTCGTCCTCCACGGACTGCAAATGCGTCACGCTTATTTTCGTTACCTTACCGATATCGCTGAGCTCGATTTGCTTGGACTCGCGTACCGCCCGAAGTAGTGGACCCGTGAAATGGGTATCAGGGGTGATTTCGGGCGCTGGAGTCGACGACTCCGGAAGCGCGCGGCTCGGTCGCGCCCTCGGCGTGGGCTCGGCCTCGGGAGGAAAGACAGAAAGCTCGTAGGGGCGGCGACGAGCGCTGTCGAGCAAGACGTCGAACGCCTCGTCCAGGCGCGTGCGCATGGATCTCAACTCGGCCGGTTGGAACAGCCCGTAGCAGCAAAGCGCGTCATCGGAGTACACTTCCCGGCTGCGCTTGTAGGCCCGTCGCAGCTCCTCGTCGGTCGCGCCTCGCTCGACCTCCAACACGTCGTGATGGCTCCCCCATGGCACACTGCTTGCGGGGGAGCCGGTGCTTGCGGGGGAGCCTTTCGTCTTGCCGACATCGATGGCCAACAGGCGCCGGGCGACCTTTTCAAGCCGTCTGCTGGACTTGGCTCCCGGGGTCTCGACCAACACCGGACGACGCTTGCGAAGGCAGGTCCATACCGTGTCGTCGTGGTCCACGTGGCCGAGGCAGTCGATGCGTACTCCATAGCGGCGCCGGACCGCGCTCGTGAGCGACCGACCCAGTTCGAGGTCCGCTCGCAGTCGTGCCTGATTGATGAGAAGGCGCGGGCGAAAGCCATCCAAAGCCGCGCGGCATTGGCGCGCAAGCGGGTGACGCTCGGCCTCGAGCTGTTCCACGAGATCCAAGGGCGGAGGCGCTTCCTCGAAAGCGCGCAGCCTGCGCGCGAGCTCCTTGCGTTCCTCGTCCGTGCCGACCGCGCGTGCGAGGTCGCGGGCGAAAAGGCCACGCACGAACCGGTGGGTGTTCTCGATTGCGGTCGGCTCGGGCACCGTCACAAAGAGTCCGACGTCCGCCCCGAGGTACGCGTCGAGGGTGAAGTCGTTGCGGTTCGCTCCCAGATCCAGGACCACACACTCCCCATCGACCTCCCTCAGGTGCTGCAGGGCGCCGGCACGCCGCATGAGGCGAGCCGCGCTTGCCCCGGGTTCGTCGAAGCCCAGGTGCAGCAGCCTGAGACCCGCATGCGGTGTGGGGCACAACGCCATGGGCAGCCACTCGAGCGGCGACTCGGCTCGGCCAGAGCGTTTGACGATCTGCAGTGGTGTCGGAGGCGCTGCTCCGAGCCACGTGTGGAGATTCGCCCCGCCTGGATCCGCATCCACCAGAACGACTCGCCTGCCCAGGCTGGCCAGGTACAGCGCGAGATTCGCGCTCACGAACGTCACGCCCACGCCACCCTTGGCTCCGCTGACGCAGAACAGGCGCGGGCGTTGACCGGCCGCTGAGCCGACTGGGACTTCAGCCACCCGCTGCCTCACCGGTTGTGTCCGGCTCGCGTCGAAGCTCCACCGTGCTACCTGGCAAAGCTACCTACCAAGCAGCTCTGCCGGTGGCAAATCAGTCGCCGCGGGCCGATCTGGCGGGGAGCGCCTGCAGGAACGGCTCCCATTCGACGAAACCGCGCGCCAAGGCCGCAACCTGTACGGCTGCGGTCCAGCGAGGTCGCGTGGGTTTGTCCCGCAGGCGCATGCCCGCTTCCTCGGGTAACGCGCAACCCTTGCGCAGATTGCAGGGTCTACACGAAGTGACCAGGTTCTCCCAACTCGATAGACCACCTCGCGAACGGGGCGTCACGTGGTCGAGGTTCAGGCTCGCGGCGACAAGTCGGCGTCCGCAGTATTGGCAGGTGTGGTCGTCGCGCAAGAACACGTTGCGGCGGGAGAGCCGAACTCGCCCCACCGGCAGGCGGCTGTAGCGAAGCAGCAGCAACAGCCGCGGCACGCACAGCGGACCCGATGAGGTCCCGACCACGGCAGAGTCACCCCGCGGAGGTCGGGCCGACCAGGCATCGAAATCGTAGGGCTCGTACTGGGCGTCGAGAGCCCAAGCCGTACCGCCAAACAGCATCGTGAAAGCGCGGCGGGCAGTTGTGATTCGCACGGGCTGGTAGTTGCGGTTGAGCACCAGCACAGGCGCCCCAAGCTGGCAGCTCATGTGACCTCTTGTAGGCAAGAACCACACATAAGAGCGGTCAGGACGAGGGAGTATCCTCGAAATCCCAACCACAAAACTATAGCTCAATGGCCCCCAAAAGCCTCCAAACCGGCTCCATCCAGGGTGAGCTACTTGCCCCGGTGCCCTAACTGCCCGTGGCCTCGTGCATGCGGTTATGGATCGATGGAGCGGCTCCAAGTTGGTCACCGACGCAGGCAAGGCGGCCGATAACGTCCGTATGCGGGCGCCTCATGCGGGTTCGGCTACGATGCGGTGGGGATTATTCCGCCGACCCACCGGATCCATGACCCTGCATGCGCGCAGCGAGGATGACATCATCACGGCCACGGTCGAATCCGTACTCTACCAGCGGCCAGACGGCACCTACAGTGTGACCCGGGTGCGCAGGGAGCCCGATGGAGCCGAGGCCGTCGTCGTGGGCAGCTTGGGGCAGATCACGCCCGGAGAGACGCTTCGGCTGCGGGGTCGCTGGCAGCAGCACGCCACGTACGGCCGGCGATTCGTCGCGGCGTCCTTTACCCCCGTACAGCCCAGCAATAAGAAGGGCGTAGCGCGTTATCTGGGTTCCGGTCTGGTGCCCAACATCGGGCCGGCCCTCGCCCAGCGACTGGTCGAGCACTTCGGCGACCAAACCTTCGACGTCATCGCCCAACACTCCGAGCGGCTTTGCGAAGTCCCGGGCATTGGACAGCGCCGGGCAGCGGCCATCGCGAAAGCAGTGCGAAGCCGGCAGCGAGAAGCCGAGGTCTTTTCCTTCTTGCATGGTCTGGGACTCGGGCCGGGCCTCGCGAACCGGGTGCATCGCCGCTACGGCAGGGACACCGTGCGCGTGTTGCGCGACGATCCCTACCTTGCGGCCGAGCAGGTTCCCGGAATCGGTTTCAAGACTGCCGACCAGCTCGGCCTGGCCGCGGGCTACACGCTCGATGACCCGCGGCGCGCGGAAGCGGCGGTGCTGCACCTCGTGGGGCGTGCCATCGACCAGGGTCACGTGTTTTCGAATGCGGCGCAGCTCGAAGCGGACGGCCGCGAGCTTCAGGTCACGGCACAGGCGATCCGCAACGCACTGCAAACGCTCGCCTCACGTGAGATGGTAATGCTCGAAGGCGAAGCCGTTTATGCGACGCCGCTTCATCGTGCCGAAGTGCAGGTGGCGAGAAAGCTGAGGCAGCTTGCCAGCCGGCGGCCGCGCATGGGGGACGCGGAGAAGTCCCTGCGTCTCGACGACCAGGACCTGGCCGCCGCTCAGCGCGAGGCGGTCGACGCCACGCTCGGCCATCAGCTGCTCGTGCTCACGGGCGGTCCGGGCACGGGCAAGACGACCACGGTCAGGGCCATTGTGCGTGTGCACGCTTCACTCGAGCGCAGGGTCCGGTTGTGCGCACCAACCGGCCGGGCTGCGAAACGCCTCAGCGAGACGACCGGCACCGAGGCCATGACGGTGCACAGGCTGCTCGAATTCAATCCGGCCAACGGTACCTTCCAGCGCAACAAGCATGCACCTGTCGAGGCCGACCTGCTGCTGGTGGACGAAGCATCCATGCTGGACTTGCTTCTCTGTCAGCAGCTACTGGCAGCGCTGCCACGCCGCTGCTGCCTGGTACTGGTAGGTGACGTAGACCAGCTGCCACCGGTTGGCGCAGGACAGGTGTTGCGGGATCTGATCGCAAGCGAGGTATGCAGGGTCGTGCGCTTGACCGAGGTGTTTCGTCAAGCGCGCGAGAGTGCGATCGTGATCGGGGCTCACGCCATGCTGGCGGGCCGGACGCCTCGCTTCACACCCGTCGGTGCCCGCACCAGCGGCGACCTCTTTTGGGTGCCGGCACACGATCCCGAGCACGTGCAGCGACGGCTGCTCGCCTCCCTGCGTCGTGCACAAGACGCTTACCAGCTGGACCCCGTGCGGGACGTACAGGTGCTGGCACCCATGCGCAAGGGTCCGGTTGGCACCGAGCGCCTCAACGCGGTCCTGCAGCGGACGCTCAACCCGACAGCTTCCGATACGGCGTCTAGCGGTGGGGCGCAGGCGGCTTTCAGAGCTGGCGACAAGGTAATGCAGCTGCGCAACGACTACGAACGGGAGGTATTCAATGGCGACCTCGGAAAGGTCGTCGAGGTCAAGAGCGGGGTGACGTTCGTGGATATGGCTGGGCGCCGGGTGGCCTTTGACCGAGAGGCACTCGACTCGCTCACCTTGGCGTACGCGAGCACGATCCACAAGGTGCAGGGCAGTGAATTCCCAGCGGTCATCGTCGTCTTGCACGCGACTCACTTCGTGTTGCTCTCGCGAGCGCTGCTCTACACGGCCATCACCCGTGCCCGCCGGCTCGTCGTGTTGATCGGCGACGAACGCGCCCTGGCTCGGGCGATCGGCAACGACGTCGTCTACCAGAGCAACTCGCGGCTCCTGCAGCGATTGTCGGCTGCCCTCGACTGAGTACGCTGGACCCCTAGCGCCCGAGCGCGGCGACCACGCCGTCGTGGAAGCCCGGGCGGAACCCCTTGATGCGTTCGTTAGCGCGGCTCGGGTGCACACGGTTCGTGAGCAGCACGACCACCAGGTCCTTGTCGGGATCGCACCACAACGAGGTGCCGGTGAAGCCCAGGTGGCCAAAGCTCTGATCGCTCATCCGACGTCCACTGGCACTGCCCTCCGCCGCCTTACCATCCCAGCCGAGCCTTAGGGTTGATCCCGGCCTAGGCGCCAGAGCCTGGCGTAGCAGTTGCTGGGGAAGGAATCCGGAGACACCGCGGTGGGCATCCAATACAGCCCTGCCGAAGATCGCGACCCCTCGCGCCGTGCCAAAAAGCCCTGCGTTGCCGGCGACTCCGCCGAAGGCGGCGCAGTTTTCGTCATGAGCCTCGCCGCGAATAATGCGCTGACGCCAGTCGCACCATTCCGTGGGTGGTGCTTCCCTGAGCAGCTGCACCCGCCTGTCGGGCGCCAACGCAGGTGGATAAAACACGTCCTGCTCGAGCCCGAGCGGCTCCAGCACTTCTTTGGAAACTACCCGCTCGAGGCGCTCTCCGGCACTGCGAGCCACCACCTCGCCGGCGATGATGTAGCCCAGGTCGCTGTACACGGGCGGCTTTTCGCCTTCTCCCGCGGAACGGCGCGACGCCTCGCTCAGAATCCAACGTCGTGCCGCCGGCGTTCCAGGATCGTGGGGAACGTCCAGGTACAGGCCGCCCCACCCTGCTAGACCAGATCGATGGGTCAGCAGTGCCTCCAGACTCGCAGCGCCACCAATGCCTCCGCGAGTGTCCGGCACCACACTGTCGGTCCTGACAGCAAGCGAAAGACGTCCTTGGGCGACCATTCGCAGCGCCGACACCGCCACGAAGGGCTTCGTTACGGACGCGAGATCGTAGGTCGTGCTCACCTGCACGGGCCTGTCACCTTGCTGCAGGCGACCCGCCGCGACGTCCGCGTAGGCTGGCCCCCCGACTTCTTCGCGCCAGCTGATGCAGGCCACCCCTCCCGGGAATACCTGTCCAGAAACGCCAGCCTCCATCAGGCGGGCGACCTCGGAGCCGACCCGTTCGCTACGCTTGGACACCACGCCTGTCCTTACCCAAGCTATGGCCTTGGGTCCACGATAAACGTCATGCTGCGAGCGATGCCCCCGCGTGAAGCCCTACCCTACACCACGCCGTTGGACCTGCGGATTCGGGGACTTGCGCGTCAACATCCGGACGACTTCCGAGTCGATGAGATCCCTGCCTACCTCCCGTCCGGGCATGGAGAACACCTATTCGTGCGCTTCACGAAGCGCGGTCTCAGCACACCGTCGGCCGTTCGCAAGCTCGCCCACGCCATGGACTGCGACCCTGCCAGCGCGTCGTGGGCGGGCCTCAAGGACCTGGACGGGGTCACCACGCAGTGGGCGAGCTTTCATCGTGCGGAACGCAAAGCAGCGCTCGCGGTTCGGCTGGACAGCATCCAAATCCTCGAGGCCAGAGCCCATCCCCACAAGCTCAGGACTGGACAGCTTCGGGGCAACCGCTTCAGCCTCAGGCTCCGCCGGGTACCCTCGCAGGACAGCATCTTGGCCGAGGTCATACTCGCCAAATTGTCAGTATGCGGTTTGCCCAACTACTTCGGGGAACAGCGCTTTGGCAGGGACGGCAAGAACGTCGATAGGGCATTCAGGTGGCTGGTGCACCGGGGCCGGGCGCCTCGTCGTCCCTTCGAGCGCAAGCTACTCATGTCCGTGCTGCAGGCCGCGATGTTCAACGATTGGCTTGCTCAGCGCATCGACCGGGGTTGCTTCACGGACCCCGTTCAAGGTGACCTGATGCGAAAGGAGGACAGTGGAGGGCTGTTCGTGGCGCAGGACCTCGCAGAGGCCGGCGAGCGAATGCGAACGTGGGAAATCAGTCCCACCGGCCCCATCCACGGATGCAAGATGCTGGCCGCGAAGGCGGAAGCACGCGCGTCGGAAGAGTCGATTCTGGCAGGCTGGGGACTGGACCCAGAGCGGCTCCTGGCCCTGCGCCGCTGGGGAACCGGAAGCCGTCGCCGGATGCGGGTCCGAGTCGGCGACTGCGTGTGGAAACACGATGGACGTGACGGGCTGCTCACATTCCAGCTGCCGGCAGGTTCCTATGCCAGTGTGTTGTTGCGTGAGCTGCTCAAGCCATGCGAGGAGCAAGGGCGCGGCGTCCGGAGCCCTGGCGAGTTTGGCCTTGCCGGCTGCCCGGCCCTCCCGTAATGACATGCGGTGCCGGCGAATATGCGGTGCCAGCGAATAATGGTGG
>JAKSBK010000526.1 GCA_022361155.1 Pseudomonadota bacterium | reverse complement strand
TCCGAGCTTGCTCCGGGCCGGCGACCTGCTCGTGCTCAACGATGCGGCCACGGTGCCGGCGTCGCTTCGCGCACGCGCGGCCGGCCGAGCACTCGAGGTCCGCCTTGTCGCACGCCGCAGCGGCTCGCGCTGGAGTGCGGCGCTGTTTGGCGCAGGGGACTGGAAGACCCGCACCGAGGAGCGATCCGCACCGCCACGTTTGGCCGTGGGAGCCCGCCTTTGCTTCGAGGGCTTTCGCGCCACGGTCGTGCGAATCTCGAGCATCTCGCAACGCCTTGATCATCGACGCGCAGTTCGACGTTCTCGACGACGCGCTTGGCCATGCCGTTGCCGCCGGCTACCGAACCCACGAGTTCGGCGACGCGAGCCTGATCCTGGCCTAGAGCGCCGACCGGTTTAAAGCGCGCCGTGGAATCCAAGCAGCGCGAGGCGCCGCTGGCGAGGCGCGACAACTAGGAGTATTGGGGATACTGCCCGTATCGGCGACGCAGAGGCAGCATGACAAGCAGGAACGGCTCCACGCTCACGCTAAAGGATCGTCTTTCTCGCCTGACCTTCCAGCAGGCCTGCCGGATCCTGGGTCCGGAGGCCCGGCGGCTGATCATGCAGGGAGGCAAGATCGAAATCGGAGACTTCAGCGAACAGGTTTCCCTGTCTGCCGATGCCTTTCGCGTCTTGCTGCCGCAAGCCACGGTCGCCATCTCCCTTGCAGACGACAGGCGCCAAGGGTTGCGCTTCTGTTGCACCGGCTGCGAGGTGGCCTGCGAGCACGCAGGCCTGGCGTTTTCGCTGATCCTGGAGGAGAAGACGACGCTCGGGTTGGCTGCGCCGCCGCGCGTGCGCACTCCAGTCGAGAGCCTTGGCGAGCGCGAGCTCGTGGAGCGCGCGATCAAGGAGCGCTCCGAGCGGGCTCGGGCTGAGAAGATGCAGCTGAGCTCGTCCGATCCAAAGCGCCTGTGGACAGACTACACGGTCACGAGCCGCGAATCCGGCAAGACGTACCGACTGGCGCTGCGCGGCTGGGAGCTGGGTGAATCGTATTGCTCTTGCCCGGACTTTCGGAACAACACCCTGGGCACCTGCAAGCACATCCTGCACGCCCTGGGCAAGCTGGAGCGGCGTTTCCCCGCCAGGGTCCGTCGCAGGCCCTACCAGCGAAACAGCATCTCGGTCCACCTCCGCTACGGCGGACAGATCGAGCTTCGAATGGGCCTACCCGACGAGCTGGCTCGGCCGGTTGCGAAACTCGTCGCCCCGTTTCGCGGGCAACCTATCGAAGACATCCGCTCGCTCTTGCGCAGCCTGCAGAAGCTCGAGGCCCTCGGGACCGAGGTCACGGTCTATCCAGACGCGGAGGAGTACATCCAGCGGCGTCTGCTCCGGGAGCGGCTTGAGAACGTAGTCGTCGAGATCCGCAAGGACCCGTGCCGGCACCCGTTGCGCAATAGCCTCCTCAGGATGGACCTGCTGCCGTATCAGCTCGATGGAATCGCGTTTGCGGTCGGCGCGGGACGGGCGATCCTCGCCGATGACATGGGCCTTGGGAAAACCATCCAGGGCATCGGCGTGGCCGAGCTGCTGGCCCGAGAAGCCGGCGTTCGCAAGGTGCTGATCATCTGTCCGGTGTCGCTCAAGTCGCAGTGGAAAGGCGAGATCGCTCGTTTCTCGCACCGCGAGTGCCAGCTCGTGATCGGAAGCGCGAAAGAGCGAGCCGAGCAGTACGACAGCCGGTGCTTCTTCACGATCTGTAACCCCGAGCAGGTGCTGCGGGACATCCAGCCCATCGAGCGGGCGAGTTGGGATCTGATCATCCTCGACGAAGGTCAACGCATCAAGAATTGGGAAGCCAAGACCACGCGGGTGATCAAGGGACTGCGCTCGCCCTTCGCTCTGGTGCTCTCGGGTACGCCGCTCGAGAATAACCTCGGCGAGCTCTACTCGGTCGTAGGCTTCATCGACGACCGCCGCCTGGGACCCGCCTTTCGCTTCTTCAACCGGCATCGGGTGGTGGACGACGGCGGCAGGGTGCTGGGCTACAAGAATCTCGGCGAGCTGCGTGAGCGTCTGAAACCGGTCTTGCTGCGCCGCACGCGCGAGTCTGTGATGAAAGACCTGCCCCCGCGGACTACCGAGATCATCCGTATCACGCCCACGGCGGAACAGCTCGATGTCCACGGGAGCAACATGCGGGTAGTCAGCTTGATCGTGCGCAAGCCCTACGTCTCCGAGATGGACTTGCTGCGCCTCCGGAAAGCACTGCTCATGTGCCGCATGGTGGCCAACAGCACCTTCCTGGTGGATAAGCAGCAACCGTCCTATTCCAGCAAGCTGCAGGAGCTCGATGGGCTGATCGGCCGGCTCGGGGCGGAAGCAGGCCGCAAGATCATCCTGTTTTCGGAATGGACCACGATGCTCGACCTGATCGAGCCCATCCTGACGCGACACGGGCTGAGCTACGTGCGGCTGGACGGCTCGGTGCCGCAGAAGATCCGGCAGCGGCTCGTTCAACGTTTTCACGACGATCCGGAGTGCAAGACCTTCATCACGACCAACGCGGGCTCCACGGGACTGAACCTGCAGGTGGCCGACACCGTGATCAACGTGGACCTGCCCTGGAATCCGGCGGTGCTGGAGCAGCGCATTTCCCGTGCCCACCGCATGGGCCAGCAGCGCCCGGTTCATGTCTTTGTACTGGTGACCGAGGAGACGATCGAGGAAAACCTGCTGACGACCTTGTCGGCCAAACACGAGCTTGCGCTCGCCGCTCTCGACGCGGGCTCGCAAACCGAAAGCGTCGATTTGGCCAGCGGGATCGAGGAGCTGAAGGCCCGCCTGGAAGTGCTGCTTGGCGCGAAGCCTGCGGCGCCGCTGGATGTCAGCGAACAGGCGCTACAGCAGGAACGTGTCCGGGCACTGGTCGAGCGCAAGAAGATCGCTTCGGCCGGAGGTCAGCTGGTCAGCGCAGCGTTTGGTTTCCTGAGCGAGATGATGCCTGGCAGTGCAGAAACCGAGGAGTCTCGGCAACTTGCCGCGTTGATCCGCGGCCGGCTCGACGACTGCCTGGAGCGCGACGACCAGGGCGTCTATCATCTGAACGTGACCTTGCCCGACCCGACGGCACTCGATAATCTGTCCCGCTCCCTCGGCCGGCTTCTGGCGGGCCTTTAGTACGTTGTCGGCCCTCATGAATTGGGTGTCCTCTTGGCCTCCGTCGCTCGAGTCGTCGACTCGCTCAACCCCAGCTGATGTGAACATGCCTTCAAGTCTCGGAACACGAATCTGGCGCCTAGCTCCCTTGGCCGCTGCTCTTTACCTACTGGGCCCGGCCACCCTGTTGGCAAGCCCCGCCGACACCGAATCGATCTCCGGCACGGTCACTGACGAAGCCGGAGATGGGCTGGGCGGCATCTCCGTGGTCCTGAAGGGGACGCCGCACAAGACCGTCACCGACGTCGACGGAAACTACACGCTTGTCGTCCCCAAGACCCCGAAGGGCCTCTCAAGCGACGCCCGGTTGGCCTTTTCGTCCCCAGGCCATTTCCCTCAGACTCTCCCGGTGCGCGGACGCAGCACCATCGACGTGCGCATGGCAACGGATGCCGCTGTCGACGAAGAGATTGTCGTTGTCGGCTACGGCTCCAAGGAGAAGACGGTGGTTTCCGGCGCCATAGCGCAGACCATGGGAGCCGAAATCCAGGCCAGCCCTGCCTCCAACCTCGCCGCCTCACTGGCCGGCCGCCTCCCGGGCATTGCCTTCAGTCAGCGAAGTGGCGAACCCGGTCGCGACGGCGTGTCTATTCTCGTACGAGGCAAGAGTTCCATGGGCAACAACTCCCCTCTCGTCGTGGTCGACGGAGTACCTGGGCGAGACGGCCTTGATCGGCTTGATCCCAACGACATCGCCTCCATCACGGTTCTCAAGGATGCTTCAGCTGCGATCTACGGCGCCCGCGCCGCCGCCGGGGTCATTCTGGTCACCACCAAGCGCGGAGCCCTGGGCGAGCCCCGCATCACCTACACCTACAATCACGGCTTCGTGTCGCCCACTCGCCTGGCACAAATGGCGGACGCCTACGACTTCGCCTACGCCACCAACGTCTTTGATCTCCACAGCGGACAACCTCCCACGTACTCGGACGTCGACCTTCAACAATTCCTGGACGGCTCCGCACCTCTCACCCATCCCAACACGGACTGGTACGACGCCCTCTTCAAGAGCCTCTCCCACCAATCGCGGCAGAACTTGCAGATCACGGGTGGCTCCGACCAAGTCAAGTACTTTCTCTCGCTCGGCACTTCCAACCAGGACGGGCTGTACACCGGCGCGAATACCAAGTTCACCCAATACAACCTGCGCTCCAGGATCGACGCCCGAATAACCGACAACCTGCGCGTCTCGGGAGATATTGCAGCGCGCAGGGAAGAACGCGTCAGCCCCGGCTCACCCGACTGGCTCATCTACTGGAACACCCGCAGGCAGCCCCCCACCGAGCACGCCGTTTTCCCAAACGGCTCCTACTCTCAGGGGCTCGCCGGCGTCAATCCGCTCGCCGTGGTCCGCGAAGCTGGATACCGGCGTCGCCAGCGGGACATTGTCCAGACAACCCTTCGGTTTGAGTACAAGATCCCCAAGGTCGAGGGGCTGTTTCTCGACGGGTTCCTTGCCGTAGACGGCACGAACCTCTTCCAAAAGAACTGGAGCACGCCCTGGAACTACGCCACATTCGATCCTGCCACCAACACTTACGAGACTTTTCAGAGCTCCTACCGAGACACCATTTCACTGAACGAATACACCCAGCGAGACTCTTCGGTTACGCCCAATGTCAAACTAAACTACGCCAACACCTTTGGCGATCACGACATCAGCGGGTTTCTTGCCTATGAACAGAATGCGGCAAGCATCTCCTCCAACCGGCTCGCTAGAAAACAGTTCGCCACGGAGCACATACAGCAGATCTCGGCGGGCAGTGCCGACCCCAGCGAAGCCGAAACCTCCGGCTCGGCCGCCAGACGCGCCCGCCGCAACTACTTCGCCCGGGCATCCTACACCTATGCGCAGCGATACATTTTTGATGCCACGGCTCGGCTAGATGGCTCCGCCAACTTCCCGCAAGGCCAGCGCTACGGCTTCTTTCCTGGTGTCTCAGGGGCGTGGCGGCTGTCCCAGGAGAACTTCATGCAGGCGGCGTCCGCGATAGATGAGTTGAAGCTCCGGGCCTCTTACGGCCAGCTAGGCAACGACCGACTCAGCGCCGACGGATTCCCTCCCTTTCTTCACCTGGAAACCTTCGCTCCGACGTCCGCCTATGTAACAGATGCCCTCCAGGTCCTTTCGGGCGTCCGTTCCAGGGGCGCCCCCGTTTCCAATCTAACCTGGGAAACGACCGAGACCGTCAACCTCGGAGTCGACAGCTCCCTTCTTGAAGGCAAGCTCAGCTTCTCCCTGGATGTTTTTCGGAATAGAACCTGGAATATGCTCATCACGCGACGGGACGCGGTACCCACCTTCGCCGGCATTCGCAATTTGCCACAAGAAAACGCCGGAACAATGATAAATCGCGGACTCGAGGCCACCGTATCATACAGCGATAACTTCCGGGACTTCTACTTTAATGCCGGTGGCAACTTTGCCTTTGCGCGCAACAAAGTGACCTTTATCGACGAGGCGCCCCATGATGAGGCCCCCTGGCAGTCGAAGACCGGCAGAAGGCTCGATCGAGGCCTGTACTACGAGACGCTCGGCATCTATAGGACGCCGGAGGACCTGGCGGCCTATCCAGCGAGGCGGAGTGGGTCCGACCTTGGCGATCTGATCATCCGCGACGTAAACGGAGATGGAGAGATTACCGATCTCGATAAGGTTCCCCATCATCTGAACTCGACACCTGAGATCACGTTTGGGCTAAACCTGGGTGCATCGTACAAGGGCCTCGACTTGACGGCTCTGCTGCAGGGTCAGGCTAGATCGATACTATCCGTCGGCATCGAGCCCAGAAGAGGCGAGAACATCTATCAATCGCAGACGGACTATTGGACTCCGGACTATCCGAACGCGACGCTTCCGAGAATCACGAGGAAGGAGAACTATCGGCACGACAGCGACTTTTGGCTGCGGAGCTCTGCCTTTCTCAGGCTCAAGACGGTGGAGATCGGCTACACGTTTCCCGACCACATCCCAGAATCCATCGGACTTGGTACCACACGGATCTATATTTCTGCGCACAACCTGCTGACGCTGTCGGCGATCAAGGAAATCGACCCAGAAAGCCAAAGTCAAAGGACACATCCGCAGACTCGAATCATAAACATTGGGGTTAGAGCGTCCAACTTCTAGATATAGGCTCTAGCAGAGTAGCATTATGAAACAGTCAACAATGATAATGGCCGTCAGCTCCATGCTGGCCGGAGGCTGTACGAGTGGCTTTCTGGATCTTAGCCCCATGAATGATCTGCGAGCGGATGCTGTTTTTTCCGACCCCGCGCTGGTGGAGGCCTTCGTGAACGCCGCCTACGGGGAGGGAGTACGTCACGGATTCTGGCGAAACCGCGACATATCGGTGGTGGGGCTTTCGGGGGACGTCCGGCATACTCATTGGTACGGCACCGAGGAGTTCGCGAAGGGACGCACTACGCCGGACAATGGGGAGAACGCAACGGGCAATCTCTGGCGCGATTCCTATCGGGTTATCAGGAATATCAATACGTTTTTTGCGAATATCGAGGGCTCTCCGCTGGAGCAGGAGCGGAAGGCGCAATTGATCGCGGAGATGCAGTTCATTCGGGCCTGGGTCTATGCAGATTTGGTCCGGTGGTACGGGGGTGTGCCGCTGATCGACGAGGTGCTGACGACTCGGGACACGCAGAGGTTTCACG
>JAKSBK010000525.1 GCA_022361155.1 Pseudomonadota bacterium | reverse complement strand
GGCGTCAAGGATCTGAAGAAGATGAGCTCGACCTCGGCCGAAGGCGTGAGTCTCATCACCCTCGAGTTCGAGCCCGAAGTCGTGATCGACGAAGCACTGCAGCGCGTGCGCAATCGCGTGAGCCGTGCCGAATCCAAGATCCCGGCCGATGCAGAAGAAACAACCGTGAGCGAGATTTCCTTCGCCGACATGCCGATCATGATCGTGACGATCGCGGGGCCGGTCGACGAGGAGCTGCTCAAGAAGCTAGGCGAGAAGCTCGAGGAGCGCATCGAGCGCATTCCGGGCGTGCTCAGTGCCACCCTCTCCGGTGGCAGGACCCGCGAGATCCGAGTGCAGATCGACCCGATCCGCCTACAGCACTACAGCTTGTCGCTGAACGACGTGATAGGGGCCGTGCGCGACGAAAACGTGAACGTGCCCGGAGGCGATCTGGCGGTCGGGGGCGCGAATTTTCTGCTGCGGGTGCCCGGCGAGTTCGATGACCCCCGAGAAATCGAGAACGTCGCTATCAAACGCAAAGGCGACCGGCCCGTGTTCGTGCGCGATGTCGGCCGCGTGATCGACGGTTTCGCGGAGCGCACCAGCTACGCGCGCATGAACGGGCAGCGGGCGGTGTCTCTGGCCGTGAGCAAGCGCACCGGCGCCAACATCCTCGAGGTCTCGGAAAGCATCAAGGCGACCGTGGCCGACGCGGCCGGCTCGTGGCCCGAGGGCGTCAGCTACCGCGCGCTGGCCGACCAATCGAAGATGATTCGTGACATGGTCAGCGACCTCGAGAACGGCATCATCACCGCGCTGCTCTTGGTGGTGAGCGTGATCATGTTCTTCATGGGCGCGCGCAACAGCCTCTTCGTGGCGCTTGCGATACCGCTTTCGTTTCTGACCGGCATCATGGTCATCTCGCTCTTCGGGATGACGCTGAACATGATCGTGCTGTTTTCGCTGATTCTCGCGCTCGGCATGCTGGTCGACAACGCCATCGTGATCGTCGAGAACGTGTACCGGCATGCCGAGGAAGGCAAACCGCTCAGGCAGGCGGCCGTGGAGGGCACGCGCGAGGTCGCCATGGCGGTTGCGGCGTCGACCGCCACCACTGTAGCTGCGTTCGCACCGCTCGTGTTCTGGACCGGCATCATGGGCCAGTTCATGGGCTACATGCCCAAGACGGTCGTGATCGTGCTGACCGCCTCGCTCCTCGTCGCGGTGGGCGTGCTGCCGGTGGCCAGCTCGCGCCTGATGCGGGCCAAGCGCCAGAAGCTTGCCCAAGACGGCAGCGTGCGGCGAGGTCCGATCATGCGCGCGTACCGGGTACTGCTCGAGGGCTCGATTCGCCACCGCTACCTGACGGCGGCCCTTGGCACCGCGGTGTTGTTCGGCAGCTTTGCGGCCTACGCCCAGCTCAACCACGGCACCGAGTTCTTTCCGGAAACCGAGCCCAACCGGGCCATCATCAGCGTCAAGGCGCCCGACGGCACGGACATCGAAGCCACCGATGCGATCGTGCGCCGGATCGAGGGCGAGCTGGCCCCGGTAGACAACATCGATGTGCACGTGGCCGAAGTGGGGGTGGCCGGTGACGCGCAAGACCCGATTGCAGGCTCGCAGGCCGCGGCCAACCAGGCGCGCATCACCATCGACTTCCTGCCCGATCGCGCCAGTGCACGGGGCCAGGACCGGGTGCGCATCGAACCGACCACACGAACCGTCGAGCGTATCCGCGAGGCCATCGAGCGCATCCCCGGCGCAGAGATCTCGATCGAAAAGGAGCGCATGGGCCCGCCGGTGGGTGCACCCATAGCCGTCGAAGTCTCCGGGGGTGACTTCCGCGCAGTGGGCGAGTACGCAGCGCAGGTGCGCCGCCAGCTCGCGGTCATCCCAGGCACCGCAAAGCTGACCGACAACTACCGTGTCGGCCGCCCTGAAATGCGCCTGCGGATCGATCGCGGCGCGGCCAAGCGCGTGGGCGCCAGCACCCAGTCGGTCGCCGGCACGGTGCGCACGGCGGTGGCGGGAAGCAAGGCGAGCACGCTGCGCGACGGCGAGGACGAATACGACATCATGGTCGAGCTCGACCCGCGCTACCGCGATGACCTGCAGGCCATCCTGGCGCTCCGCATCCCTGGCCGCGAGGATACGAGCCCCGACACGTTTCCGGTTCCCCTTTCGGCGGTCGCGAGCTACGAGCTCGCCGGTGGCAGCGGCTCGATCCGCCACATCGACCAGGACCTCGTCGTCACGATTCAGGGCGAGATCGCCGAAGGTTACAACGAGAACGAAGTCAGACAGGCCGTCAGCGACTGGATCGAGCAAGCGGAAGTGCCGGCCCGGTTCGAGGTGCGCCTCGGAGGTGCCAACGACGAGCAGCGGGACGCCCAGGAGTTTCTGAGCCGAGCGTTTGCCATCGCTATCTTTCTGATAGGCATCGTGCTCGTGAGTCAGTTCAACCGCTTCGATCTCCCCTTTATCATCCTGGCATCCGTGGTGCTTTCGTTGGTCGGGGTGTTGTGGGGCCTCGTCATCACCAAGACCCCGTTCGGCATCATCATGACCGGGCTCGGGGTCATCTCGCTCGCGGGCGTGGTGGTCAACAACGCCATCGTGCTGCTCGACTACGTCCAGCAGCTGCGCGCCCGTGGTCTGCCCGTCCACGATGCGCTCGTGCGCGCCGGTACCGTGCGTTTCCGGCCCGTCGTGCTCACCGCGCTGACCACCATACTCGGGCTGCTGCCCATGGCCCTCGGGCTCTCGATCGATTTCCGCGCCCTGCGCGTGCTCGAGGGCACCCAAAGCGCGCAGTGGTGGGGACCCATGGCCGTAGCCGTGATCTTCGGCCTGGCGTTTGCAACGGTGCTGACCCTCATCATGGTGCCGACCATGTACTCGATCCTCGATGACTTCCGCCGCATGTTCGGCTGGATCGCCGCCCGATTGCGCGGGACCCGGGCTCAGGCGAGCGAAGTGGCCGCGGAGTAGCTACATGCCGGTGCGGCCAACCGGAGCTGCGCTTTCTTGGGGCGAGGCGAGAAGGACATTTAAGTATGCGCATGCGGCCCTGGCATTTGGGGCAGGTCGTGACGTCGGCTTTTCACTGACGAAGAGGGCGGTCTCACGCGCTACGAGTTCGATGTCTACGGGAACGTGACCAAGATCCACCAAGTGGTTGAAAGCGAGACGTATACCACCGAGCGAGTGTTCGACGAAATGAGCCGGCTGACGCGGATGGTCGACGCGCTTGGCCAAGTGACCGAGGCGCCAAAGCAACGGCAGCCCTCAGTGGAAGCGCAGCCTCGGCAGCGACCGCATCGGTCTCCACCAAGATCGGGAAACCAGAGGACAAGCTCGGAGAGTTCGTTCCGGCACCTCCCCCCGAGCTTCCCCGCCCTCCGCTGCGCCCGAACGAGCGCCCGCCGTCCGCCGCGGACCAGTGGGAGCGCTTCAAGGAGTGGTTGAGAAGACAGTGACAGGGGCCGCAGGCCGCAGAGGTTCGAGGACTGCAAGTACGCTCGGGCTCTGGTCGCTCGCAGTCTGGTGCGCGGCGATCCTGGCCTCTTGCACGACCTATTTTCGTCCGGTGGTGGCTCATCGAGCCGAGTCAAGTCAAGGTCCGGAGTTCGCGGTGAGCTTCAGGAGGTTGGGCTCTTCGGTTTGGGAGCCGGCGAGCTCGGCGTGGAGGCCGAATTGCGCTTGCCGGAGGGTGGTCATGCGGACGGTGTGCGTCTCGCGCTTCTTCACGGACCACCTTGCCAGAGCGGGATCGCTGGCTGGCTCGAGCCCCTAGACGCGCCGGCCAATACGCGCGAAAGGCGGCCCGTTCGCAGGCGCGCGATGTTTTCGGCCGAGCCCGCACGCAAGACGATTCTCTCGTGGACGAATGCCGTGGACTTCCGACTGTCGGGGCCGGGCGCCAGCCAGGACTGTCTGCGCATCCCCTTGGTGCAGGGCGGGCGGGGCGTCGAGTGGGCCGCCAGCAACAAGTGGTTTCACAATATGGGCTTCACGGGAATGTTCGCAGTGGGTCCGTCTGCCCTGTCGGGCCCGGCCGCGGGCGGGTCGACGCGCATAGGTGCGTGGGTGAGCCAGGATGCGCGAGCCTGGCTGGAAATCGGCGCTGTGGGATCGAAGCACGAGAAGCTGCCGCTCGGCCAATTCCCCATCGGGCTGGCAACCGACACCGAGATCGCGCGTCGTGGGCGTTCGTCTGTCCGAGCCTACGCAGGCTACCACCTGTGGCCAGGCCTTCGCGGCCCGGACTCGCCTGAGGCCAAGGCCACGGCCGCGCCCCTTTATCATGGACCGCGTGCCGGACTCATCTTGAGCCATGCCGCCGGGTTCGACGTGCCTCTTGGCTTCGATCTCGGTCTTCGCTTGATGACATTCGATCTAGACCTCCCGGTTTCCCTGCTCCTATCCCACGCGCAGGGAACCCAGGCCACTCTGGTGTTCGGTCTTGCTGCGGGCATGACCTTTGGACTCTGATGTTGCCGGCCGCACTGACATCGCAAGCGTTTGCCGATCTGAAATCGCGAGGAATCGGGTGAGTAGCCTCGTTGCGATCGCAAAAGGGTTCCGTTTTGGTCGCATGCCGAGGTTGTGCGAGAAGGACATTTAAGTATGCGAAAGGGGGGTAGGCGCCAAGTAGCGTCACGGTCGACCGGGGCTTGATGTGGGCCCAGGCCAGGATGGCGAGGGCGTTGGTGGCGGCCAACCGAAGGGCGAGCGGCGGGGGGCACCTTTCTGCGGAGCGCGACATGCACGATTGCATCGGCTCGGCGGACCGGCGTTGGGCTCAGCTCCCCGCTAAACGATCAGGATTCCTGTGGCGAGGCACTAGGCGGGTAAGAGCGGGGTTCAGCCTCCTCGCCAGGGGGTGTCGGTGTCTTACGCCACCCCGATTGGCCCCAAATCGGGATCGCGCCCGTCGCCAACTTCTGGCGCAAACACCGAGGACACCAGTTCGCGTCGAGCACCCTGATGGGCGAGAGTCGCGGTAGGGACGGGCCTTAGCTCTGAGGGTTCGGCCCGCCCCCCGCACAGATCCCGGCGAGCGGCGCTACCGCACTGGGCTCCTACCTCGGGTGATGACGCCAAGTCGCTGCAGGGGATAGGGATGGAAGATGCGGGCGGGAGGTAGCCAGCGCTGAATGAGCCG
>JAKSBK010000524.1 GCA_022361155.1 Pseudomonadota bacterium | reverse complement strand
TGATGACGTGCCGCCGGAGATCGCAGCCGAGATCCAAAGACAGACGCGAGGGCTCACACCCGAGCTGGAAAGCCGTTTCGGCAAGAGGCCAAGGCATGCGGGTAGTTCCGACGCACCGCGGTCGGACGGCTTGGCGGGCACAACCCGGCCGTCGCTGGCGCCCGAGCTGGCCGAATCTGCTAGTCGCTCGAGTGTGGGGGAGCTCGACCGCGCTGGGGAACCGTGGCGGCAGCTGGCCGACAGGGCGAGTCCGACGCCACGCGCCGGCGGCCTGCGGTCGCACGGCGCTCGCAAGCAGCGGCGCTCGGCCCGACCGCTGCCGCCCTACCTGCGCGTCGTGAAGTAAGGGCGCAGCCGGAAACGGAAGTCTCAGGCTTGCTGGCTCGGGTAGCGATTCGATGCTACCCCCCATCGATCGGATCCTTGGGACGAATCGGAGCCTCAGCGTGACCCAAGAGACACCCCCGGCGTCGGGTGCGGATGCTGGCGACGCCGACTTGAAGCACATCGTCGCGGAGGAGGAGCGCGTGCTCAGCCGCGTGGTGCGCAATCTCGGCAATCAGTTGCTTCGGCGTGCGTCCGAGTCGGACTACGACGCCGATCTGATTGCCCTTCGGGACGAAATCGCTGAAGCACGCCTGGAGGATGTACCCGCCCTGATCGCACAGATGGAGCGTCTGCAGCAGGTAGCCGCCCGGCGCTCCGAAGTGACCAAGGGCTGGGTTGACGCACGTTCGCCCTATTTTGGACGCATCGTCCTGCAGGAGGGTGAGCGCAAACGCGAGGTGCTCATTGGAAGGGGTACGTATCTCGACCCGCGCACGGGCGTGAGCATCGTGGACTGGCGCGATGCGCCTGTGAGCCGCATCTACTACCGCTACGACGAGGGCGACGACTACGACGAGGTCTTTGGCGGGCGACGCGCCGAGGGCGAGGTGCTGGTGCGCCGAACACTGGCGATCGTCGACGGGCTGTTGCGCAGGATAGCGTCGCCGCAAGGCACCTTCGCGCGTCTGGGCTCCGGCTGCTGGCGACGGCTTCGCGACGTAGCTGCGGAGCTCGGGGGAGGGCAGGGCGCCGCGGTGCGTCCGGACCATCACCGCAAGTTGGGTCAACTTGGGGTCGGTGTGGACGGAGAGGGAAGAATCGAGAAGCACTTGCCTGAGATCGCCGCGCTCATCGATCCGGCACAATTCGACCTCATTACCCGACCCGACTCGAAACTGGTCGTCATCCAGGGGGGAGCGGGCAGCGGCAAGACCACGGTTGGGCTGCATCGGATGGCCTACCTCGCGTTCCAGTTCGCCAAGCGCTTCCGCGCAGACCGAATGCTCGTCGTCGTTTTCAACGACGCGCTTGCGCGTTATGTCTCCCGAGTACTACCCGCGCTGGGTGTTGCCGGTGTCGGTGTGTTGACCTTCGAGAAGTGGGCGGCAAAGCAGCGCGTGCGGAACGTCAAGGGGCTGCCTTTGCAGTACTGCGAAGACACCCCCAACGCAGTCGTACGGATAAAAAAGCACCCTGCGATGCTGCGGATCATCGATGCATATGTGGCCGGTCACGATAGGACCGTTGTCGCAGCACTGCACGAAGTCGTGGCCGAGCATCCCGCGGCCAAGGGGGCACTGGACACTTGGATGGCCGGCTCGGGGCGAGCCCTGGGCCAACGCGTCCTGGCAGCCTCGGCTTGGCTGGCGGGTTCCGGGGGCTCGGCCTTGCCGATGCGCGTCCGCCACCTCGTGGATCGGCAGCTCGCAAGAGCGCGCAGGATCGCATACGACGTGCCGGGTGCCTGGAGCGAATTGCTGACCGATATGGATCGCCTCTCCCACGGTTTTGCGGCTCACGCGAAAGGCGAATTCGGTGAGCGGGAAATGGCTGCAGCCGTGCGCTGGTGCACGCGACAGTGCTGGGCCGCTATGAGCGAGGTCGACTCGGTGCGCAGCCATCCCGCCAACGGTGAGTCCGACTTCGATCTCGGCCGAGGGGTCGACGGCATCGAAGAAGGGGAATCGCCCAGTATCGACCGCGAGGACGACGCGCTGTTGCTGCGGCTTGCTCAGAAGCTACGCGGGCCGCTACGCCGGAACAAGGAAGTGCTTGCGTACGCTCACATGTTTGTTGATGAAGCGCAGGATCTCAGCCCGGTCGAGCTTGCGGTGTTGCTCGATACCGTGCCCCGGCAGAGCGTCACGCTTGCAGGGGACGTGGCTCAGCGGCTGCTGCTGGATAACGGGTTCTCGGACTGGAGGGGAGTGCTCGGCGATCTCGGTCTGTCCGGTGTGGAAGTGGAGCCCCTCAAGTTGGCTTACCGCTCCACAGAAGAGATCATGGGGTTTGCGCAGCAGGTATTGGGGCCTTTGGCCGAGGCACAGCCAGCACGGGCCACACGCAGGGGCGTCCCGGTCGAAGTTTTTGAGTTCGCTCACGTGGGCGACACGGTTGCCTTTCTAGGTGAGGCCTTGCGTGCCCTCGCAGCGCGCGAGCCGCTCGCATCGGTGGCTGTGATCGCACACTATCCCGAGCAGGCTGACCTGTATCATCGTGGCCTGGCCAATGCGGAGGTGCCGAATTTGCGACGCATCGCGGACCAGGATTTCCCGTTTCGTCCGGGTGTGGACGTGACCGACGTGCGCCAGGTGAAGGGGTTGGAGTTTGACTACGTAGTGCTTGCCGAAGTCTCCGAAGTATCGTATCCGGTCGAGGACGAGTCGCGACACTTGCTCCATATCGCTGCCACCCGGGCGGCGCATCAACTGTGGGTCTGCACGACGGGCCGCCCGTCGGAGTTGCTGCCCGAAGGGCTCGGGCAGTCGGGGCACTCGCAGGATGGGTGATGGACAGCGTTGAACTGGTCGCTAGCAGCAAGAAACCACGCCCGCACCCAGCTCTCTCACATCGGGAAGGCTCTCTCACATCGGGAAGGCCCACTTCTCCGCAGCTCTGAGGACTCCGCATTCGATATTCTTGGCGCAGCCTCAACCAAACCGGGGGCAAACCGAGGGTAACCAGTTGCAGACGGTGCTAGTTTGTGTATGATCTCGGTTACGAGTCCCTTTTGCGGCGGCCCAGTCTGTTTGCCGCCATCTGGTACCTGGTCGCAGTTCGAGTCAATGCACTAGCCGGTGCGCAAGACTCGGGGAACGCGGGGGCAAGCGCAGCGATAGGCTGTGCTGCGTCGGCTGTTCAATGGAATCCATAATGATTCCCTTAGTTTGAAAACCTTCATAGACGCTGAAGGAGCTCAGCAGGAGCCTGGCCATCGGAGGCCGAACAGCTATGGCCGAAAACCAAGCGGTCGAAAGTCAGCCAACTCAGATAGCTCAGCACGTGGGGCGGATGTCGGATCGGGCGATCCAACGCCTGGTGGGCGGAAACGCGTTTCTGCGTGGACGCATCTACGCGCGACGACACGCGGTATCCGAGCTGAAGTCCAATGGCAAGGCTGCGCAATGCAAGATCCTCGTGCGCTCCGACGAGCCGCTGCAGACCAGGACCCATCTCGGCGACAGGGGTGAGATTACATCGCACTGCACCTGCCAGGCGTGGCGGGGACCGACCGGACACTGCAAGCATGTGGCCGCACTGCTGGTGGCACTTCGTGACCAGGAGCGACCTCCCAAGGCCAAGGAGCCACCGCAGCAACAGCGTCCGCGTTCGGTGCAGCAGCAGGCCAGTCCGGGGTCGAGCAAACGGCGTCGGGCGCGTCGCCGGCGTCGCGGTGGTGGCTCAGCGCCCGAGCAGGGCAACGGCGTAAAGGTTTCCAAAGTGGAGGTGCTGTCCACCAGGGATCTTGGTCTCGGGGGTGCGCAGGCGAAGGCCGAGCCTCGAGCCGGCCTCGAGGCGTGGCTGCCTCGCGGCGAGTTGGCCAAGCCACACACGTTCGAGTACCGCGTGTTGGTCCGCGCAGCGTCTATTTCCGTGACGCCGGTGCTCGCGGGGACGCGCTCCGCAGTGCCGATCAGCGACGCCCTCGGGGGTTTCAATGCCGTCCCCGCGGCCGAGCGGCCCCTGCTGCGAGCCCTTGCCCGTCACACCTCCAGGGGTTCTCCCGCCACGGCAGAGCTACGTGGCGAGGACGCCGCAGAGGTCATGACGATGCTGCGCGGTCGACGCGCTCTGCTGGAGCCTGCGTCGATGGAGCTGCGCTTCGCCGAGGAGCCGTTGCTGCCAAAGATCGAGCTGGACCTGGCTAGCAGCAAGGCGGTGAGGGTTCGCGTGGTCTTCGAGCTTCGCAGCACACGTCGCAGGTTCCCCCTGTCGAGCGGTGCATGGTTCGAGGGCACGCCCGGCTGGTACATCGACACCACCGACGGAGTTGCACGTCCCGTGGTCGAATCTGTCACACCCGCGTGGCTGCAGCGTCTCTACCGCTCCCCGGCCCTGGTTCATCCGCTGGCCGACTTGCCGCGTCTGCTGGTGGAATATGTTCCTCGCGTCGCAGCATCGCTCGGCACCGAGCTGCCCGATCTCACATCGGTTGCCGATGTCGCCGATGCTCAGCCGCGTTTCCAGTTGCGAGCGGGAGGCGACATCCTGGAGGCGAACGCGCGGCTCCACGTCACGTATCGGGACTTGGAGTTCGACGTTCCAGCCACGGGCTTCCCCCCGCCGCTGGCCTTTCAGCCGCCGCGCTCCGGGGCCCGACCGCGAGTCGTACGGCGCGATGTGGGAGCCGAGATGAGCGCGATCCAGGCGCTGATGGATCGGGGTTTTCGGCCCGGCGACAGCGGCGAAGGACTTGTCGCCAGTGGTAAGGACGCGGTTCGCTTCTGGACGGAGGGCATCGGTACCTTGCCCGAGACTTGGGATCGGTTCATCCCCGACGATCTCATTGACGTCACGATTCGCGATCAGTCCGTGACTCCGCACGTCAGGGTCTCCAGCGGCGTCGATTGGCTGAGTCTCGATATGACGTTTCTGGCGGGATCGGTGGCCGTCGACGAGGAGGAGTTGCGTCAGTGCCTTGAAAAGGGGCGCCATCTGGTCAAGCTCTCGGACGGCACGTACGCGCCCGTCAAGGCCGAGCAGGTAGGGGAGATCCTGGCTCGTATGGCCGAGATCGTGGCGACGAGCGGCCAGCGCAAGAAGCTGCCGCTGTCCCAAACGGGGCGGGTGCAGGACCTCTTGCGTCTGGTGTCCGATGCAAGCGTGGCTGCCGGCGTCAAGCAGCTCTTTGGGAAGCTCGAGGACCTGGGGCAGATCGAGCAGGTGGCCAAGCCGAGGTCGCTGCGAGCCTCGGTTCGTCCCTACCAGAAGGACGGGTTTTCGTGGTTGGTATTCCTACACGGGCTCGCGACCGGTGGCATCCTGGCCGACGACATGGGGCTGGGCAAGACGCTTCAGACGCTCGCACTGTTGCTGTGGCTCAAGTCCAAGTCCAAGGGCAAGAAGGCGCCGAGCGTGAGCCTGGTGGTTGCGCCCACGTCGGTGGTGCCGAACTGGCTGTGCGAGATCGAAAAGTTCGCGCCCTCGCTCAGAGCGCTTGTCTGGCACGGACCCGACCGCCAGGACCGGGCCGATGATGTGGAGAATCTCGACGTCATGATCACGAGCTATGCGCTGCTGCGTCGGGATGAAGAGTTTCTGTTGGGAATCGACTTTCGTTATGTGATTCTGGACGAAGCGCAGCATATCAAGAACCCCTTGAGCGCAACCGCACGAGCGGCCAAGAGACTGAAGAGTGAGCGTCGGTTGGCATTGACGGGGACACCGATCGAGAATCGTCTGAGTGAAATCTGGTCGATTTTCGACTTTGTATCGCCGGGACTGCTTGGGGATCTCAGTCGATTCGAGGAGAAGTTTGCACGTCCGATCGATCGCGGTGACGAGCAGACAGCCATGCGGCTTCGAGCGACGATCCATCCGTTCGTCATGCGACGAACCAAGCAAGATGTTGCAAAGGACCTACCGGCGAAGATAGAGCAGGATATGGTGGTCCCACTCGCGGATGCACAGTCCAAGCTCTACAGCCAGATTCTGCGCCAGATTCGCGAAAGCCTGCTCAGTGAAGTGGAGAAACAAGGCGTGGCCAAGTCGCAGATCCAGATCCTGGCTGCACTGACGCGACTCAGACAAGTTGCCTGCGATCCACGTCTGCTGAAGATCCAAGGCGATTGGGACGACGATGAAAGCGGCAAACTCGCCGCGCTGCGTGAGATCCTTCAGGAGGCAATCCCGGGTGGTCATCGCTTGCTCATCTTCAGTCAGTTCGTGGAGATGCTGAAGCTGATCCGCGTGGTCATGGACAACGAGGGCATTACCTACGAGTACTTGGACGGCTCCACCAAGGACCGAGCCAGTAGAGTCGAGCGCTTCAACAACGACGAGTCGGTTTCCGCCTTTCTGGTGTCGCTGAAGGCGGGCGGGACCGGGTTGAATCTGACGGGCGCCGACACCGTGGTGCACTTCGATCCCTGGTGGAACCCGGCGGTCGAGGATCAGGCCACCGACCGGGCACATCGCATTGGACAGACGCGTGTGGTCTCGGTGTATCGGCTGATCGCCAAGGGCACTGTCGAGGAGAAGATCCTGCAGCTTGGCGCCAAGAAGCGACAGCTGGTGTCCAGTGTGCTGGTCGCGTCCGACGGCGGCCCCATGAAGGGGTTGACTAGGGCGGACGTCGAAGAGCTCTTCAGCTAGTTCCCGTCGAGAACGGCGCCAGAGCCGCTTACGTCCTCAAGAAGATCCTCGAAATGGCGCTGCTGTTCCTGCGGGCTCTGTCGATTTCAACCGCATGCTCCGGGCGCGCTGGCTCTTGCATCCATTCTCGACGGGAACGGAGTTGGCATCGCACCAGGCCGGCTTACGTCCTCGGCCCGGCCGTGCAGCCACGCAGCGCAGCGGCTGTTGGTGTTCACAAGCTGTCGCGGAGCAGCACGTCGCACGCGTAGCGCACCCGTCGAACGAGCCGTCCAAGGGGCTGCTTGCGGACTTGTTTGCGCAGGGCGAGCAGGACGCGACGCTGCAATACATAGCTGTTGGTCTTGGGGCGCAGGCGGGCCGAGCCGCCGTTGCTGGTTTCCGACAGAGGCTCGAGCAGCTCCCTGGGGGTGTAGCCCCATTCACACAGATCTGCCGGCTCCAGGCGTTCGACGATTTGCTCGGCGAGCGCACGCTTGTGTGGATCGGCCTTTAGTTCCTCCACCCACTTGGAAAGCGAGCTCGACACCGGGCGTTCGTGCTGACCGACTCCAATGGGATCGCCCATGCCCTTGCTGGTCTGGAAACGCTTGCCGTATTCGACCGCGCCCGGTTCGTTGTCGACACCCAGATAGAGGAAGATCCGCTCGAGCTGGGCTGTGGGGTCAGCGACGAGCTGTTCGTAACTGACGTGAACGAGCGAAACGGGTCGCTCGCGCAGCGGCCGCGCCATGGCAGGGATGTAGCGGTTGACAATCGGGTTGTAGGCGTTCGCTGCTCGCCAGTCCCCGCCGAAGAAGCTGTTGGCGTAGGAGCTCATGACGGCCAGCGGGTGGCGTGTCAACACGACGTAGCTGGCGTCGGGATAGAGCTTTGTAAGGAAAGGCAACACGAGCGCGTAGGCTGGAGTCTTGTCCAAGAACAGATCGCGGCTGCTGCCGTGCAGTATCCGCCCGTACAACGTGTCGGTATAGCTACGTAGTGCTTCGAGGTAGTCCCTTTCCTTGTTGGGAAGATCATCGACAAAGGAACGAATCGCCTCAGCGGCATTGATGTGGTCGTACGGTGCCGCGTCGACCCGGTCATGAAAGCCAAGGTAGGCGAGCGGCGTGATCACATGGGGCTCGGGCCGCGTGAGAATGCGCGAGTGCGATCCCAGCATGCGCTGCAGCAGGGTCGAGCCCGAGCGCGGCGGTGATATGACATATAGTATCCGGGGTGCGTTCACGGGCGCCGGGCCTCCGGCATGCGGACGCGCCTGTTGGGCGCCGGGTCGAAGTAATGCCGCCACTTCGATTTCGATCCATCCCGTCCAGCGGTGTTGCGCCGCCTTCCACTACAGGGAGCATTCGTGCGACAGGGCGCCTTGCTGGCCGGGCGTCTCGGGGGCGACCTGGCGATACTGTTCTGACCCGACGCCTTGGCCTGCGGAATCAGCATGCGCTGCACGTACCAGCCGCGCGTGTGTGGAGCCAGCACAACGTGGACGTGCAGGGGGATGGTGGCCGGCCCGGCCCGCCGCCGACCTTGGGCAAGGGCTCGCAGCTCGATCCGTCCGTCCGGCAGCTCACGGCTTTCGTTGATGATTAGACGCGCTTCACTCCCCGCAAGGCGGCTGCAGGTCATCGACGTCATCCGCTCGGCGGGTGCGCCTGACGGGCTCGAGGCTGCCGGACCCCGGGGATCACGCCGACGACAGGCGTCGAAATAGGCTTCTGCGGCCCTCTCCGGAGTGCGCACGTCATCAGGGGGGTGGACCTGGTGCGTCGAGTGGCTGGAGGGTGAGTCTTCGTTGCTCACGATCGCGCTCACCACGGCGAGTGTAACCAGCATGCTCAGCACGCTGAGGATCGGCGGCGCTAGCGCGTTGCCGCGCTTGAGCTTGGCGGGCCACCGACGTCCACCGGGGTCGCTCGACATAGCGAATCCGCGTGGAGCATTGTAGCCGCGGAACGGCTCTCGTTGCCACCTGGGGCGTTCGGGCGTACGCTTTTGTGGCGGATCTGGAACCATGCCCCACCTTGGAACTGCCGAGCTGATACTCATCCTGTTGCTTGGGCTCCTGCTCTTTGGGCCCACGCGCTTGCCACGCCTGGGCGCCGCTGTGGGGGACGCCATCAGGAGCCTGAAGCGGGGCGTTCGGACTCGGGACGATATCGAGATTCGGCCGGAGGACACTCCACGTCGGGCCGGCGTGGAGCCCGATGGCGATCGAGGCTGAGGGGCGCCGGCCCACATGGCCCCACGAACCGCGCGTCTTCGAGGGCCCTTTGTCGAACCGCGGCCCTGTGGGCGTGAAGCATTGGTTCGGACTCCTTACAACAAGGGAATAATCCCGCACCTTGCGGAGTTAACCTGGCCATCGTGCGCAGTCCCGTTTCCCGTCGAGGTAAGGCCATGTCGGCTCGGCAGGCCGAGTTCGAGGAGGCCGCGTTCCGGCATTTTGACTCGATGTACGCGATGGCGCTCAGGCTCACCCGCGTGCCTGCGGAGGCCGAGGATTTGGTACAAAACGCGCTCCTGCGCGCTTGGCGGTTCTATGACCACTTCGAGCCGGGCAGCAATCTCAAGGCATGGCTGCTGAAGATCCTGATGAACGGTTTCATCAACCAGTACCGCCGGGGAGCGCGCGAGCGCTCGACACGAGAGGCGCACGACCCGATGCTGCCAGGACACACGACCATTAGCGCGGAGGCGATGCGGGGGCTGCTCGACCCGGAAGGCAACGCCTTGCGCCCTGCGGTGGCTCGCGAGCTGAAGAACGCGGTGGATAGCCTACCCAGCGATTATCGAGCCGTGATCCTGTTGGCTACGGTCGAGGAGCTCACCTACAAGGAGATCGCCGATGTCCTTGGCTGCCCCATCGGCACGGTAATGTCGCGGTTGCACCGGGCGCGCAAGCTTCTGCAGGCGCACCTGCAGGGCTACGCCGAGGAGCTTGGCTTGGTGCCAGCGGCTTGTGCAGGCCAGGACCGGGATCGCCCAGATCGTTCGGAGAGCTCCCCGCCGGGTGAACCCGCCTCGCTCGATGACTACCGCCGCCGCAGGGGGCACGGCTCATGAGCTGTGAACGGATGCTCAGGTATATCGGCGCATACGTTGATGGGGAGCTCGACGCCGGGCGGTCGGTGGAGGTCGAAGCGCATGTGGAGGCGTGCTCGGATTGCCGCCGTCAGCTCGCCGTGGAGCGGATCCTGCGTAAGGAGCTCAGTAGCCGGATGGCGCCTCCCGGGGCTCCGGAGCTTGTGCGCGTGCGGGCTCGCACGGCATTGCGTGAGCGGTGGGCAACCGCGAGTGGACCGTCCGAGCCCTGGTACGAGCCGGTCCTGCCGCGCTGGACGTGGGCGGCGGCTGCTGCCGTGCTGCTGGGAGCCAGCAGCGTGGTGGGCTTGGGGCTAAGCGAGCCGGGTAGGCAGCTTATCGATCAAATGGTGCAGGCCGAGGGCCGGGTGCCCGCCAAGAGCGCCATCGTCGAGCTGCCGATTCTGCATGATGTCGTCAACAGGCATTCGCATGCGCTGCCGAGCGACGTCGAGCACGCCGAACAGGTGGAGCCCTGGTTCCGCGGCAAGGTGCCCTTTCAGGTAAGGCCGGTCGAGTTCGAACGTTTCCCTGTTCGGATGACGGGGGCCCGCCTGAGTCATGTTCGAGGCCGTCAAGCTGCAACCCTGTACTACAATGTAGGTGGACGCAGGCTCACCGTGGTAGTGTTCGAGTCGCCTGCCGAGGTCACGTGGGGCGACAAGCGCGTGCGGCTTGGCAAGCGGGAGCTGCCGTACCACGAGGTGCGCGGTTACACCGTTCCGATAGTCCAGCGAAGCGGTCTGGTGTACGCGATTACGGGTGACCTCGACCGGCGCTCGTTGCTGCAGCTGGCCGCCTCCGCCCGAATGCGATAGAGCGGTGCGACGTGGGTGCTAGGGGTGCGGTCATCCCGAGCGAGTCGTAACTGATTGAAAGGTGAGGAGGTTTGGCCGATGGACCGTTGACAGGGTTCCGTGGCGCCTTCTATGCTGGCGTGCCGCGCCAAGCCCGTGTCTCTAATCGAAGCTCTTCTCAAGAAGGTGGCCTATGACGCATCGCGTCCTTGTGTTCGAAAACGACGAGCGGTATTCCGCGGAGCTTCGAGCGGAGCTGGAGAGCTTGGGAGCCAGCGTCGACGTCGCCAACAACGGCCTGGATGGAATCAAGCAAGCCGAGGATGCCAGGCCCGACTTGATTCTGCTGGCGGTCGAGCTCGATGGCATGAATGGCTTCCTCGTATGCAAGAAGATCAAGAAGAATTCGAATCTCCGGTCGGTTCCTTTGATCATACTATCGAGCGAGGCTACCGAAGAGACCTTTGAGCAGCATAAGAGACTGAGAACGAGGGCTCAGGACTACGTTCGAAAACCGATCAGCGCCCAGGATCTGGTTGCGCGTGCGCGTCAGCTCGTGGAGCTTGGCGGGCCGGCCGCTTCGACAGGGGACGGGGCGGATGCGGACATATCGCCTGCCGCGCCTGCGGACGTGCGAGCAGCCATGGAAGCGAATCGACCAATGGAAGACTCGAGCCGACAGCGCAGAAACGCCGGCGGAAGCGGCAGGGATATCCTGGAACTCAAGCAGCAGCTCAACGGCAAGAACCGGGAGATCCTGGATCTGCGGGCTCAGCTTGCATCGCGGGACAAGCAGATCCTGGCGGAGCGCGAGAAGTCCCTTCCTCTCGAGCGAGAGCTCGCCGACGGACGCGACCGCGTGCTGCAGCTGGAACACGAAATGCAAGAGCGGCGGGAAGAGATCAGCGCGCTCAACCAGGACAAGCACGGTCTGGAGGAAAACGTCCGTACGATCGAGGGCGAGCTGGCTGCCGCCAACGACCAACTAGAGCGAGCCAGGCAGGAGCTTGACGGCGCGGCCGAGGTACTCGCCGGCGAGCAACGGCGGATGGCCGAAGCGGCCGATCGGGAAAAGGAGAAGCTGGCAGCCGAGCAGGCGGCCGCTGCCGCGGAAGAACGGGCCGAGGC
Organism: Pseudomonadota bacterium; assembly: GCA_022361155.1. Classification (NCBI taxonomy): domain Bacteria; kingdom Pseudomonadati; phylum Pseudomonadota; species Pseudomonadota bacterium. The sequence continues at coordinate 2,893 of JAKSBK010000524.1, read as the reverse complement.
GCTCGAAGCGCTGCGCGCGGAAATGGCAGCGGAAGCCGAAAGCCAGCGCAACGGGCTGCAGGCGAGGCACGACGAGACAGTGCAAGAGCTGCGAGCACATCACGATATCGAGCGCGGTGACCTGCAGCGCCGGCATGCTGAGACGGTCAAGAGCCTCCAGGAGGAGCACTCACGCAAGGCGAGCGAGGTGGAGCAGGAGCTCAACCAAGTGCGCGAAGAGCTCAAGGCCAAGAAAGCCGAGCACGATGCGGTTCAGCGCTACGCCGATGAGCTCCGGGCGCATTCCGAGAGCCTGCAGGGCAAGCTCGGCCGGGACGAGGAGCTGCTCGAGCGTACCCGGAGGGCGATCACGATCGGCTTGAGCCTGCTAGAGGAGCAAAAGGGCAACAAAGCCGAATCCAGCTCTCCCGCGTCGTGACGTGAGACTACCGTTTCCGGCTAGGGTTAGGGCTCGAGCGTCAGCGAACGCTCATCGCCCGCAGCGAGCGTGATGGTCTCGTGGCGGGTTCGGCCAGCTGCGATTGCGGTGACCCGATGCGTTCCCGCCGCCACCGGCGCGCTCACAGGGGCCCGGCCCATATCCCGGCCATCGATGTGCACTGTGCCGTAAGGGATCACGATCACGGTTAGGCGTGCGGTTCGCTGTTGTGGTCGGCTGCTCCCTGTCCGGCTGTCCGGTGCATGCCTGCGCTTGGTGGACCGCGCGCTTCGCCGATTGGCGCTGGAGGATCCGCGCGCTCGCTTCGCTCGCCGATTCGTGGCGCGTCGGTCCACGGGTAGCCCCCGCCCGGCGCCCGCCCGCGGCGGCTGCTTGCTACCGGCGTTCCCTCGGGGCGGCGCCGGCCCCGGATCCGGTTGCGCGTCGGCGCCGTGATCTTGGTCCGGGCCACCGGCGCGCGGGAGCTTCGAGCGGGCGCTGGCGGGCGGCATCCGGCTCGGCCCGTCCGCGGAAGGAGCCGAGGACCGTTGTAGCTCCCTGCTCGCTGGCGCCTGCAGCGCAGGAAGCTCCCGCTTGAGCGGCTGGGGCCGAGCAACGTCGGCAGGCTCGGCGCTGTAGTACGTGGCGAGCGCGGCCACGCCGGCGGGTACGAGCACGAGGCTGGCCAGCACGGATCCCCGCCCCGTTCGCAGGGTCCGGCCCCTGCTCTGCGGCGCGGTATGGGTTGCTTCCAAAGGCGTGCTCCCACCCAACGCGGCTGTAGCCGGAAGCTGTTTGGAGCGCGGGCCCTCTTGCTGCTGGTGCGGACGCTGGGGACCGATGCGGGCTAGCTCGGCAACTAGAGCCGCCAAGATCCGCCGTGCTTCCGGGGGTTGCCGCACAACGAGCAAGGCGTCGCCCAGCTCACGCGCGGAACCGAACCGCCGCTCCGGATCAGGATCGATGAGTCGCTCGACCACGCCGGCCAACTCGGGGGAAACTTCGGGTTGAGCCTCGGCGATGGGGAGGTGCTCGCCTTCAGACGCGCGCCGCAGAGTCTCCAGGTCGGTTGGTCCGTCGTAGGGTCGCTGGCCGGCCAAGCACTCGTACAGCAGCACGCCAAGCGCAAATAGATCGCAGCGTTGGTCGAATATCCCGCTACGCACGTATTCGGGCGCCATATAGGGGTACTTGCCCTTGATGGTATGCCGGGTGGTCTCGCTCGGGCCGTCCACGGGCTTCGCGATGCCGAAGTCAGCCAGCTTCACTTCGCCTTGAGCGCTGAGCAGGACGTTGGAAGGCGATACGTCGCGGTGCAGGACTCCCCCGTTCGGGGCCCCGTGCGCGCAGTCGAGCGCAACGGCGAGCTCGCTGCCGAGCCACGCCGCAAGCGGGGGTGCGACGGCCTGGCCACGCAAGACCAACGCGTCGAGCAGCTGGCGCAAATCCATGCCTTCGATGAGCTCCAGGGCCAGGTAGTGACCACCGTCTGCGACGCCGAAGTCGATGACCTGAACGATATTCACGTGCCGCAGGCTGGCGGCGAGTCGAGCCTCTCTCAAGAAATGGCGTACGAACGCTTCGTTGTCGTGCATGTCGGAGCGGATCCGCTTGAGACACACGCGCTGCTCGAAGCCGCCCGGTCCGCGACGCACGGCCACGAACGTCTGTGCCATGCCGCCTTCTCCGAGGGGCTTCTCGATGTCGTAGGCACCAATTCGGTCGGGGGCCTGACTCATACCCGGCGGCTAGCAACCTACCACCGGGCCGCGCTCGCGGTAGCCTCGAGCCTCCGGGTTGTTGGCCGTAGCCAGGGCGCTCGAACGGCGGGCGCGCCGGCGAGCGCATTCGCCCTGCGCGGCCGGTCTCGACCAGTTATTCTGTCACGAGCCCTAATCATGGACGCAGGAGACCAGCAATGACCGGAACTTCCCGCTTGCGAGAAACCTCGGCCGAGGTGGGAGCGGTCTTGAAGGCTCGTGCACCCGGGGACGAGCATCCGCGAGGCGCGGCGTTGCGGGACCCCCGTGCCTTGATTGTGGAGCTGTGCCGCCAGTTCTACACGCTCGGCTGGGTATCGGGAACCGGGGGTGGAGTGAGCTTGAAACAGGCCGACCGGATCTACATGGCCCCGAGCGGTGTTTCCAAGGAGCGCCTGGATCCCCAGGACATCTTCGAGCTCGACGAACGTGGCCATGTGTTGCGGCCGCCGCCTGATCCAGGCCACAGGCTAAGCGAGTGCGCGCCGCTCTTCATGGCCGCGTACACACTTCGGGATGCGGGCGCCGTGGTGCACAGCCATGCGATGAACGCGCTGCTCGTGACCCTGCTCTATGAGACCGCCTTCCGCTGCAGCCGGCTGGAGATGATCAAAGGCATCCAGGGTCACGGGTATCATGACGAGCTTGTGGTTCCGATCGTCGATAACACTCCACACGAGCGCCAGTTGACGGGGCGCATCAGCGATGCCATCCG
>JAKSBK010000523.1 GCA_022361155.1 Pseudomonadota bacterium | reverse complement strand
GGTCGAATACGAGGTCCTGCCAAACGCCACTAACGTGCGTGATGCACTTGCTGACGGCGCTCCGGTGATTCTCGAAGAGCTTGTTGGAGATGACCTCGGCGACGAGGTGCGCAACACCAACATGGCCACGCACGTCCGCCACGAGTTTGGTGATGTCGAAGGCGCATTCGCAAAGGCAGACCATGTCATTGAGCGCGAGTACTCGATGCAGATGGTTCACCAGGGCTACATCGAGCCGCACAACGCGACGGCTATCTGGGACCAGGAAGACAGGATCCGAATCTGGACGAGCACGCAGGGAGCGTTCCCGGTGCGGACCCAGACGGCTGGAATCCTGCAGATGCCGGAATCCCGTCTGAAGGTGACTCCGCTGGAGATTGGCGGAGGCTTTGGCGGCAAGATCCCGATCTACCTTGAGCCGATCACCGCGATCCTCTCGAAGAAGTCTGGCGGACGTCCGGTCAAAGGAATCATGGAGCGCCGTGCCGTGTTCGAGGCCAGTGGCCCTGCTCCGGGTGGCGTGCTCAAGGTGAAGCTGGGAGCCACAAGCGACGGCAAGCTGATAGCCGCAGAGAGCGACATCAAGCTTGAGGCTGGCGCATACCCGGGCGCGGTGATCGGTCCTGCAGCGATGTGCGTGTACGCCTGCTACGACATTCCGAACACTCGTATCGACGGATGGGACGTGGTTGTTAACAAGCCCAAGTCGGCTGCGTACCGTGCGCCCGGCTCGCCGCAGGCCGCATACGCAATGGAGTCTGCTGTCGATGAGCTCTGTGAGCAGGCAGGCTTCGACAAGATGCAGTTCCGCGTTGACAACGCCTCGCACGAAGGCACGCGGCGGGGCGATGGCGTCGTCTTCCCTCGCATCGGCATGCAGGAAGTGTTGGAAGCTACGAAGGCATCTGACCACTGGAACTCGCCGATCGGAGAGCCTTCGAAGCCTGGCAACAAGCGCGGTCGCGGAATCGCTTCCGGCTACTGGTTCAACGTCGGCCTGAAGTCCAGCGTGAACCTCGCGCTGAACACGGACGGCACAGTTGAGCTAGTTGAAGGATCGACCGATATCGGCGGCACAAGAGCGTCGATCTCGATGCAGGCTGCCGAAGTGCTCGGCATTCCAGCAGAGGATGTTCGACCCACAGTCGCCGACACCGACACGATTGGCTACACAGACGTGACCGGAGGCTCCCGCACCACCTATGCCACGGGCTATGCGGCATGGAAGGCTGCGAACTCGATGGTGGATGAGCTCAAGCAGCGTGCCGCCATTCTGTGGGACATCGATCCTGACGGCGTTCAGTTCGACTCAGGCATATTCAGC
>JAKSBK010000522.1 GCA_022361155.1 Pseudomonadota bacterium | reverse complement strand
TGAACCGGAACGGGGATCTCGTAATGGGGCCCGGAGCCGCTTACGTGCTCTGCCCGGCCCTGCGAAATAGCGCTGCTATTCCTCGATCCGTGCCTGCGGGCGCGCTGGCTCCGGCATCCATTGTGAACCGGAAGGGCGTTTCGGAAAAACAGCGGGCTCGCGTCGGCTGCTCGAGTCCAGGGATCCGCAGATGAAGCTCGCTGAAAAGACACGTCGGATCATGCAGGTGTTGGACGAGCTGTACCCGCAGCCCGGTATCCCCCTGAACCATAGCGATCCCTACACGCTGCTGGTTGCGGTGATGTTGAGCGCTCAAACCACAGACAAGAAAGTCAACCAGGTCACGCCCGCTCTGTTTCGGGCGGCATGCACCCCCGCGGCCATGGCGAAACTGCCTGTTGCTACCATAAGGGATCTGATCCGGCAGATAGGACTGGCCCCTACCAAGGCACGGAATCTCAAGGCTGCCAGCAAAATGATCCTCGAGCAGCACCGTGGCGAGGTTCCTCGCGATCTGGCGGCGCTCGAAGCACTGCCGGGCGTGGGGCACAAGACGGCTCAGGCCGTGCTATCGCAAGCGTTCGGGGTCCCGAGCTTCCCCGTGGACACGCACATCCACAGGTTGTCCTACCGTTGGGGTTTGTCGGACGGCAGCAGCGTGGCGCGTACCGAGCGCGATCTCAAGCGTCTGTTTCCGCGTGAACGCTGGAGCAAGCTGCACTTGCAGCTGATCTACTTTGGCCGCGAGCATTGCAGTGCCATGCGGCATGACGCGGCAGCGTGTCGGATTTGCGGTTGGGCTGCGCCCGCAGCGCGCGTCCGCGCGGAGCGTGCAAAGAGGGCCCGGCGGCGCGCAAGTCGCTTCCGGCCCGCGAAGCCGCAAGGAACGGATACCAAAGATGCGCTACCGCTGCGTGAGCTGTGACGAGACATTCGAGTCCGACGACGACGAAAAGGTCCGATGCCCTACCTGCCTGCGGGTGCACGGAATCGAGCCGGCCGCCGTGCCTCCCGCTCCGCGCAGACCCGCCTGGGTCATTCCCACCGCGGCACTCGGGGTGGCCAGCGTGGTCGCCGCCGGCGTGTTCTTCTTTGGCGGGACAAAGTCCAGTGTACCCGCCGAGGTCCCGCTGCGTCCCCTCGACGCCGTGGAGCTCGAACAGTACCTGCAGCAGCACGAAGTGCCGAGCGGCAACTCCGGAGTCAAGCTCCTGCGGCCAAGCGAGGAGCTCCGGGACTTCGCGCGGGAGAAGCTGGGGCGGCTGGGATCGGCGGCGGAGAAGGCGTCCCGAATCAGCGCGTTGATGCGGGACGCCCGAGAGCGCGGTAGCTACGCGCGCTGGCCGCTCGTGGATCCGCTGGCCTCGGGGCCGCGTTCCGCCGCGAAGATCTTGGCCGCGATCCAGAGCGATGACGGCGACCGTTTGTATCCACTGGAGGTGGCGGCCCTGGCAGCGGTTGCTCTCCGCTCTGAGGGCGTCAAGGCGATGCTGGCCGAGGTCTACGCGTTTCCCGGAGACAAGAGTCCGCCCGATCCGTCGGGGCGGTTCGGCTACTTCGTGCTGGCTGTCCGCGACGCTGCGAAGGGCAAGCTGTCGCTGTTCGACCCGTATGGTGGTCGCAAGCAGATGCCGGGTCCCGAGGCCTACGATGTTCGCTCCGACCTGGAGGTCGTGGGCGTTGCGTTTGGGATCGCCGCGCTTCGGGCCTTGGTGCACGGCCAGGATCCCTCCAAGGCGCTCTCCAACTCCCAGCAGGCAGTGAAGCTGGCGCCGCGGTCACCGGCGGCGCGCAGCGCCCGCGCCGCGGTCCTGCTGGCTGCAGGCGGCGGCGAGACAGCCGACGACGAGCTGCGGGCCGCGCTGCAGCTACGGCCTGATCCCGCGCGACGCCATAACGTGGCTGCTGTCTATCTTGCGGCGGGCGACTTGGAACGGGCCATGCGCGAGCTGGCGACCACATTGGAGCAGGCGCCCGACTACGCTTCCGCACACGCGACCCTCGCGGCCGTACACCTCAGCCGCGGCGAGCGAGACGAAGCGGCTACGGAGCTCCGCCAGGCCGAGCGCTTGGAGCCTGACCTTCCCGGATTGCCGCTACTATGGTCGCAATACTATCTCAGGGCCGGGGATACCGACCGAGCCATCAGCCACGCCCAGCGGGCGGTGGAGCGGCGTGGCCATGACCCGCAGGCTCGGCTGGTGCTCGGGAGCATCTACCGCCAGGCGGGCAAGTTCGAAGAAATGCGGGCGCAGGCTCGCCAAGTCATGAGAATGACCCCCGTGTCGCGGCAGACCGATACCCGCCACGTCATCGAACAGCTGCTGGGGCCCACGGCCCTGGACGAGCCCACGGAACCGGAGGATTCGCGCGAGCCGGCGGATTCGACTGCGCCCGAATCGCGCTCTTTGGGGCAGGTTGGAATCGAGCCAGCGGTTGGGATGGACCCTGCCGCTGGTGCCGATGGGATGGACCCAGAGGTGGGAACCGACCCGGCGGCCGAGATGCAACCGGGCACGAGGCTTCAGGGTGGATCGCTGCTGCTGGGTGGCGCCAAGGCGAAGCGGCGCCCGTCGCTGTTGGGAAGCTCCCGCAGGCTGCGGCTGGACGATCAGGCTGCGAGCCGCGAGCCCAGGTGACCTGGGTCACCAACCTCGATGCCTATCGCCCGAGGTGGCTGAAACAGGCTATTCGTACGGCCATTCGTGCCCGTCATTGACACGGCGCGCTGTAGACGCCAGGGTGTTGGGCTGGCCGTTTGCGGGCCGGAGCGTTGGGTGGACGAGCACTCTTCACACACACCTCTGGGCGATCGCTCCGCGGCCAGCCCTTTGCTGTCTCTGGAGCAAGAGCAGGCTGCGCTGCGCAAGGGTCGCGGCAGGATGCTGGCCGGCATTCTGTTCTCAGTGCTCGTTGCGGTCGGTGGCCTGGCCGCGCTTACGCTGGGCAGCGACGAAGAGCGTGTGTACCGGGAGATTGGAAAGAAGGTCAACGGCTCGAAGGTCGCGCACTTCGATTCGTTTTGGGCCTGCGCCTTTCCTGGCTATAACGTGCGCAACATGAAGAACAACGAGCAGCTTTGGGCGCAGCTTGACCTGCGGGCCTCCAGCGGTCCGAGTCGCTACGCCCGGCATGTTCGAGACACGTGCTTGAAGCAGCTCAGCGACATGCAACCCAAGTTCGACGCGCTGATCCCCCCGGATGACCTGCGGCCGGACGTGGAGGACCTGAGTCAGGCGCTGGGCCGCCTGCGCAGCGCCTGGAGCGGGCTCGTAGCCTACCTGGACGACGAGCAGCTGAAATACGACGCCACGGTGGCTCAGCCGCATGGCATGCGAATTGCTCGCGGCTGGTACGATTTCCGGCGCGCCCACGCGGCCATCAACTCGAAGCTCAAGAACAAACTGCGCCGCTAGTGGGGCGGCACGATCGGCCGAAGCGTCCATGCGGGCTAAGGGCCCGCGAAAGAACAGCTCATGCGTTTCGCCGGTTCCGACCACCGCTGGCTGCGTTGCTCCTCCTCGAAATACCCCCGATATTCCTCGTCGTTGCGCCTTGCCAGCGGCGCCCGGCCCTCGTCCAAACGCGCGGGTTGTTCTTCCGCGGGCCCCAACTCCCCACGCAGGCTGCTGCTTGCCCTGGCGGCGCTGTGGTTGCTCACGATGGTTGGCACGGCCGGCTACGTCGTGGTCGAGGGCATGTCGCTGCTGGATGCCTTCTACATGGCGGTGATCACGCTTTCGACGGTGGGCTATGCCGAAGTGACACCCCTGCACGACGCGGGTAAGTTGTTTTCCATTGGCCTGATCATGACGGGGCTTGGGATAGCCCTGTACACGGTGGGTACCGTCGCCGAGTTCTTCATCGGGGGCGGTATGCGGGGCTTCCTGTCGCAGCGCAGCATGACGAAGAGCCTGTCCCAACTGCACCATCACACGATCCTCTGTGGATACGGCCGCTTTGGGGCGGTCGTCGGCGATGCCGTGGCCCAAAGCGACCAGCCGCTCGTGATCATCGACCGCGACCGATCGTTAGAGCCCGGCCTCGTGGAGCGAGGGTTGCTTCATGTGATCGGGTCGGCAATCGAGGAGCAGGTGCTCGAGGCGGCGGGCATCCGAAGAGCCAGGGCCTTGGTGACCACCATCCCCGACGATTCCGACAACGTGTTCATCACGCTGTCGGCGCGTGAGCTGAACCCCGATCTGCTCGTGCATGCACGTGCCGAGAGCGAGGCCGGTGCCAGGCGCTTGCGCCTGGCTGGGGCGGAGCAGGTGGTGCGCCCCTATGAACTGGGGGGCCGGCGCATTGCCAACGCGCTGCTGCATCCCTCGATCATCGATTTCGTAGAGCCCTTTTTCGATGGCGCCGGCGATGAGACCGACCTGGAGGAGGTCATGGTGGCCGAGCGCTCCGTGCTCGAAGGTAAGCCCGTCGGTGATTTGCGGCGCCGGGAGCTTGAGATAGCCCTGGTGGCGGTCAAGCGGGAGGGCGAGCGCACGCGTTTGACCCCGAGCCCGCGCCTGCTGCTGCGCCCGGGAGACCGACTCGTCGCCGTAGGCGACCGCGCGCAGCTGCTGCGCCTCGCGGATCTTGCTCAGGCAGGGTCCGGGGCCTCCGGCAAGGAGGGCTAGTGCCGTGGCGAGCCAGGCATCACGCTGGAGTTCGCACCACGTGCGGGCAATCCGAATACACGCGAGGCACGCGGGGAGAAACACCGGTTAGAATCTCGTAGGGAATCGTCCGTGCTGCCTGGGCCAGATCGTTTGCGGTCAGAACCTCCTCGCCTTGCCGGCCGATCAACACGGCCTCGTCCCCCACTCCACACTCCCTCACCTGACTCACGTCCAGGCACGCGAGATCCATCGATATGCGGCCCACGATCGGGCAGCGCGACCCGCGCACCAGCATGTGTCCACGGTTGGAGGCCGACCACATAAGGCCATCGCCGTAACCCATCGGCACGATCGCAACCCGAACCCGGCGCGGTGCGATGTAGGTCCGGTCGTAGCCCACCGCCGTACCCGGGGGCAGCTCTTTGACGCAGGCAACCTGGGTGCAGACTCGCATCGCCGGCTTCAGGCTGGGGTTCAGCTCACGCGGGTCTGCTCCCGACCTTGGCGTCTGATCGGTACTTGGAGCAAACGGCGGACACAGGCCATACAGCGCAAGGCCGATACGCACGACGTCGAAGCGAGCCTCGGGGTACCACAATGCCCCTGCGCTGTTGGCCACGTGCTTGAGCTCGGGCTGGTGCCCAAAACGCCGCAGGAGCTTGCTTGTCTCGCGGAAGCCGGCGAGCTGAGCGAGCGTGGCTTCATGGTCGCTGTCCGCGCACGCGAGGTGCGTCATCAGGCCGACCAACCGGACGGACGGCCAGCGCTCGAGCGCCGTGAGGAAGCCCTCGAGCTCCGGTAGCGGGACGCCAAGGCGAGACATGCCGGTATCCACCTTCAGATGTACGCCGACCGGCCTGCCTTGGGCCGCGCTTGCAAACGCTGCTACCTGGTCCAGATCGAAAACGACCGGTGTCAGGTCGGCGGCCAACACCTCGGCATGGGCATCTCCGTATACCGCATTCAAGATCAGGATGGGCTGGCGGATGCCGGCACGGCGCAGGCGAAAGCCCTCCTCGGCGAGGGCTACACCGAAACCTGCGACCCGGTGGCGTGCCAGGCAGTGCGCCACCCGCACCAAGCCGTGGCCGTAGGCATCCGCTTTGACCACCGCCCAGATGGCCGCGCGTTGCGCGGCGGCGCGGGAGCCGGAGATGGGTGGACCCGCAAGGAGCGACCGAAGCGTCTCCAGGTTGTGGCGCAATGCACCAAGGTCAATCTCCGCGCGGGTAGGCCTCATGGCCTGCCGGATGCGGCTCGGGTTGAATACCGGCTCCTCGAACGCGTGTTTGGTCATCGTGTTGGCTCGGTCGTCCCAGGCGCGATGCTGGGAGGCGGTCTTGGGCTCCGCTTGCGCTGCAAGCGCCTTGGCCCTAGGCTCGCGGCATGTGGGTGGACTTCAACGGTAAGCGGCTCGAGGTCAAGCCGGAGACCACGGTTCGCGAGCTGCTCGTCCAAACCAGCCTGGCGGACGGCCCCGTTGCCGTCGAGCTGAACCATACCATCGTACCGAGGAGCGAGCACACGACAACCATGCTCGCGGAGGGCGACCGGTTGGAAGTCGTCCACTTCGTGGGCGGAGGCTAACCCGGCTACCCCTCGGTTCGGAGTCACGCAGCGTACACACAGCGCAGGCACCCATGGGAGATACCCTCAGGATCGGCCCACACGAGTTGCGTTCTCGGCTTATCGTGGGTACCGGCAAGTACAGAGACCTCGAGCAGGCCAAGGCGTGCCTGAAGGCATCCGGCGCCGACGTGGTCACCGTGGCGCTCAGGCGGGTGGACTTGTCTGCCAAGGGCTCTGAATCGCTTTTGGCCATGCTCCAGCACGAGGGGTTCACGCTGCTGCCCAACACGGCCGGCTGCTATACGGTAGAGGATGCTGTGCGCGTGTGCCGCTTGGCGCGTGAGATCGGCATCGCAGGCATGGTCAAGCTCGAGGTGCTCGGCGATTCGAAGACCCTGTTTCCCGACGTTCCAGCGACCCTGAAGGCGGCCGAGCTACTCTTGGGCGAGGGTTTTACGGTGCTTCCTTACACGAACGACGACCCGGTGACAGCGAAGCGGCTGGAGGAACTCGGCTGTGCGGCCGTGATGCCCCTGGCAGCTCCTATTGGCAGTGGGCTCGGTATTCGCAACCCGTACAATATCGAGCTGATCTTGCAGTCGGCCAAGGTTCCCATCATTGTCGATGCCGGCGTGGGCACGGCTTCCGACGCGTCGAAGGCCATGGAGCTCGGATGCGCCGGCGTGCTGATGAACACAGCGATCGCGGGAGCCGCCGATCCGGTGCGCATGGCGCGGGCCATGCGGCTTGCGGTCGAGGCTGGCCGTGAGGCGTTCTTGGCCGGCCGCATACCGCGACGTTTGTACGCGACCGCGTCGAGCCCCATCGAGGGAGTAATCGGCTCCGCGCGGGCCCACTAGGGACCAGTCCCAAGGGTTCGTCCCCAAAGCTGGTACCTCAGGGCCGATTCGTGGATCTCAACCTGTTCTCGCTGTACCTGATCACGCCGCAGCAGCCGCCCGAGATCATCGTGGACAAGACCGAGCGTGCATTGTTGTACGCCCCTCCAGGCCGGATCGCGGTGCAGCTGCGGGCCAGGCACCTTCCTGCTGCCGCTCTTTTTGTGCTGGGGAAACGACTGCGCAAGCTTACCCGGCAAGCCAACGCCAAGCTCTTGATCAACGACCGGCTCGACGTCGCCAAGCTTGCTCAGGCCGACGGCGTGCAACTGCCAGAGACGGGCCTGTCTCCGCGCACAGCCAGGCACATCCTGGGGGACCGAGCGCTGATCGGGCGATCCTGCCATGACCGAAAAGGGCTCGAGCACGCAGCGCACGAGGGGGCCGACTTTGCGACGCTGAGCCCGCTCTTCACGAGCCCGGGCAAGGGCACGCCGCTCGGTGAGCGACAGTTCGCTCGCATGGCGGCCGATCGGGCGCTACCTCTCGTGGCGCTGGGTGGGGTATCGGCGGCCAATGCCGGGCTGGCCCGTGCGGCGGGTGCCAGTGGCGTCGCGGTGCTGAGAGCGGTCTACGCTGCGGCCGATCCGGCCATTGCGGTCCAGCAGCTACTGGAGTCCTTCGACGCACCGCTTCGCGCCTAGGCACGCAGCGCCGCGAAAGCTGCCGCCGCCCCCTTGTGCGCGCTACCATCGTTCTGCATGCTCCTCGCCCTGTTCCGAGGCCTGCTCAAGTTGGTGTTCTTGGTCGCGACGCTGCTCGCCATCGCTGGTGGGATCCTGCGCTACTTCTTCGTGGATCTCGCCATCGTCGGTCACAACAGTATGGCCCCTACGTTGACCATGGGTGAACAGGTGGCCGTCTGGCGCGACGCGGAGCTTCAGCTAGGCGACATAGCCCTGTGTGGGGACCCACGCATGCCAGGCGAGTACGTCATAGGGCGCGTTGCCGGCAAGAAAGGCGACGAGCTCAAGAGCGGCCGGCGCGGCCAGTTGCTGGTCAATGGCAAGGCGGTCATGACCAACAACATGGGCACCAGGAGCTTCTACGACGAGCGGGCACGCAGGCTCCTGACGATGGACTATGGGACCGAGAAGCTAGGCAGTGTGGAGCACGAGTGGTTCAAGTTGAAGGGGCATGTCTTCAGCATGCGGACCGTCAAGGTCAAAAAGGGGCTGTTTCTGCTAGGCGACAATCGCACGACCCGCAGCAACGACAGCCGCTTGTTCGGCAGCGCCAAACGCTTGGCATGCCGGGGAAAGGTCTTCCTGCGCATCCGCCCTGCGCCTGGTGCCCTCCCGGACGATCTGGGCCACGGCTGGCTGGAGCTGTTGGACTAGCACCTCGCGCCGGGAGTCCTCGCTATGGCTGCCTTGGCTTGCGGGGACAGCGCCACAGCGAAGCCCGCACGTCGAAGGAGCTCGCGCTGAGGATCTCACTCGCGATCCCTTCGTCCAGGGTGTCCTAATCGACCGGCTGTATCGTCCTTCCAGGACGCAAGTGCTACTAGTGCCTCGCCACTAGCTGGCGCTGGCGAGGTAGTCTCGCCGCCCGTCGAGCACGGCCGCGGGTCGGCTCTCGCCTTTCACCGTGTAGTTCCGAATCACGACTTCGCTCACGAGCCCGCGCCGGTGGGCATCGCGATTGATCGCACGTGGCGCCGCTACGGTGTCGACGTGGAAATCGGCGTACAGCTCCCGAACTTGGGAGACATCGCTGTTCGATAGCATGAGCCGGCATCCACGCCGGTTGAGCTCCTTGAAAACGTCGCGCAGCCGAACCTGCATGCCCGATGTAAAGCCGTCGCGCGCATACGAAGTGAAGTTTGCTGTGGCAGAGGCGGGCGCGTACGGCGGATCCAGATAGACGAAGTCGCCCGGTCGGGTCAGGGACAACATGCTCTCGAAACCAACGCACCGGAGCTCCACGTTGGCCAGCGACGCGCTTGCGGTGCGCAGAAGCGGCGCGTTGAGGATGCGAGGGTTGCGGTAGCGCCCAGCAGGGACGTTGAAGTTACCGCGCCGATTGACTCGGTACAGGCCGTTGAAGCAGGTCTTGTTGAGGTAGATGAAGAGCGCCGCGCGCCGGGCAGGTGGTAGGTTTTGCTGCTGGTTGTAGCGCTGGCGCATCTCGTAGTAGTGGTCGGCGCAGTGGGCCTGCGCCAGCGGCTCGAGCGCGCTGATGACGTTCTCGACCTCGTCGCGCACGCTGCTGTAGGTGGCGATCAGGGAGGGGTTGACGTCGGCGAGCAGCGCCCGCCGTGGCCGGCGCGCAAAGAAGAGCGCTGCTCCTCCCGCGAAGGGCTCCACGTGGCGCATGAACCGGACCCCGGGCGGCAGCAGCGGAAGCAGCTGCGCCAAGATGCGGCCCTTGCCACCGGCCCACTTGACGAACGGTGCGGCTTCGCGCTCGAGGCGGGAGGGTGCCGGAACTCCTTGGCTTTCTGACCGGGAATCCCGGCACGGGGCTAATGTAGGCATGGAGCCTACATTAGCCCACCCATGCTACGCCCCCAAAAAATCGGCACACAGGGCACCCTGCGCGACGCTCACCGACCCGCAACTAAGTTCAGGCTAGGCGAAATCCTTCTCGACCCGTTCTTCGTCTTCCTTGCAGCGGATGCATAGCGTCGTTTCGGGCCGCGCCTCGAGGCGCTTGACCGAGATGGGCTCCTCGCAGTTCTCACACACGCCGAACGACCCGTCCTGGATCTTCTTCAGGGCGCGATCGATCTTCTGCAGGAAGGTCTTTTCGCGGCCACGCAGCCGGAAAGTAAAGGACTGGATATACTCACTCGAGGCGAGATCCATTTCGTCCGGCAGATCGTTCGAGTCCAAGGTCATTCCCTCGGCGATGGTTTGTCGGGCGTTGCGGATCAGGTTGTCCCGCTTTTCCTCGAGGATCTTCTGGAACCGCTTCAGTTCGGTCTTTTTCATGAGGCAATCCCTGAAAGGAGGACAGTGGAAAATACACACCGCGCGCTCCGAGTCAAGGGAGTCCTCCCCCAAATCACCCGGTGTACAGGCGGCGCAGGCCCAGCTCGCCAACGAACAGCGCGAGGCATGCGGGGATGAACCAACGCCAAAGCTCGATGTGCTCCACAACGCCATCGCCCCTCGCAATAAACAGCTGGCTTGGCGGCGGATCGAACCGTCCGCCCGAGCCGGCGGCGATTCGTTGCAGGAGCAGCTGGTCGGTTCGCAGGCGCGAATGCTCCCTTGGGTAAGCGACAGCGAAAGGGTACCGCCTCTCAGCAACCAGTCGCTCCCCGCGTCGATGCTGAGCGACCAACTGGAAGGGGCCTGCGCTTGGCAGGCCGACGTAGCCTCGCAAGAAGGGCGCGCGGCTCATAGTCAGGCCGCGCAGGAAGGCAGCGGGGTGTGCTACGCGCGGCCGAAAGTGGTGCTCGACCGCGCTGTTGCGGCTCACGGTCGCTGTCTCACGAGCAAACAGCCGGGGTCGCGCCAAAACAAACGATCCAGACCGGGTGTGTGGGGGCGGAGTGCGATCGGGAGCGCGCCCGGGGAAAAAACCTAGGCCGTGAGCGCGCCCGCTCCCGCGCCCGCAGCGGCAGCGTCCATCTTGGCGCGCCTCCTTAGGGCGCCGGAGTCGCCCAAGGGGCTACATACCTACCGTTACGATAGTTGAAATCTCATGGGGGCTACAATTGGGCGCTACGCAACGTGCGGGATCGATCTTCGCGGCAACGATGCTGCTCGTGCCCGCCTGCAGCCCTTTGATTCTGCCGCGCGATGAACCGCTGTTGTCGACGTCGACGTTCAGTGGCTCGGTGCTGGACCACTCCAAGGTGTCGCCGATCTCGTCGTCGATCCCGGGAAACTCGTATTCCGCCATGACCTTCAGTGTCTTTGTTCTATTGACACGAAGCGTAAGAGAGCTCATCGGAACATTGAGCGGCGGATCCTCGAAGTAGATTCTCTTGATGAGGGGCGCGATCACGGTGACGAGCGCGTTCCCGGTTATGAGCGAACCCGGGTGTTGTGCAGTGATCGTGCACTCGGCAGGTCGATCGCGGCTCCTTGTTCTTCTTGCGGTGACGAGACCGCGGTGATCGACGCGACAATAGGAGCTGCCCCTGCTTACGTCCCAATTGACCGAATCCGTGATGTCCCTACCTGGACCTACGGAGTAGAACCCCGTGGCCTGCATCTGCACCGTCTGGCTGACTTTGACGGAACTGCTGGCAGCGCTGACACCGAGCGCGGCGAGGGCGGACGAGCCAACCGTGAGCGTGGCGGTCGCGGGGGCTGCCCGCGGGGGATTGAAGGTGTCGGTCGCCGTGATGGTGGCGATGTCGTTTGGCAGGGCACTGGGCTGTACGACCAACACGCTTGTGTTGGGACCAAAACTGGCAACTGCAACGTTGGAGGAGTTCCATTTGACTTCGTTGGTTATATCCTGGGATGGGATTCCGTGCGTGTAGTCCAGGAACGCGCGCAATGTGATCTGGTCGCCCGGGATTCCCGAAGGCGCGCTCGGCTCGATGGTCAAGGCAACAGCCATTGGCTGCGTGATCGGCACGAGGAGGGCCGGCGAGTTGATCAACCCGGATGTTGCCTGCACCGAAGCGTTCCCGACCGCTACGGCACGGCCGCGTCCCGGCACGATGCCATCGAAGAGGATATGGCCGGTGATGTCGTTCCAAGCCACCTGGTCCGTAATGTCGGCCTGCGTCGTGGTGGGGTGAAACCCGTACGTACCCGTCGCCCTGAAATCCACCGATTGGGCCACATAGACCGGCGAGGGTGTCGTCTGCATGATATCGATCTGTACGAGGGCCCCTGCGGTTACGGTGATGTGCGATTGTCCGACGAGACGATTACAGGGCAGTTGATCTGAGACGACCACGACCACGATGTGCGATCGTTCACGGTCCGGGTGCGGGCTGGCAGCCGAAGGCCATCAGGCCGTGAGGCCCCGATGATAGGAGACCCACTCCAACGTTAGCAGGAGCAGCGCCGCCAGAAGCAGCCAGGTCCATGGTCGATGCGTGGAGGTCTTCGATCTGCCGGGTTGGCGGAGCTCGAGCTCGCCGAGCCGCAGCTTTCTGACGGGCCTGACGTCGGCGTTGTGGCTCGGACCGGCGTTCACGGCTAGCAAGCGCTCCAGCGCGGCCTCCTCACCTTGCCGGCCCATCTTCGCAGGTTGAAAGCCTATGCGCACGGGCGCCCAAACAGCTCCGCCGTCCGTGACCGAGAGCTTCGAGGCCGAACCGTCGGGGGCCCCTACACGCAGATCGGCGGTCGCGTCCGGTAGCGTCACCCGGGAGATCTGGCCTGCGGCATGGCTTGGCTCGAAACCGAGTGCTCGGGCCAGCGACGTCAAGACCGGCGCCGGGCCGAGTCGGCGCCCGAGGTCGTTCAGCCTACGGCGAAATGCCGATCCCTCGCTCTGCAGGCTCTTGAGCAGTCGCTCCAGCTGGTTCAGCCGCCCGCACAGTGTCCGGCCCCTGGACTGTTGGGATGTCTGTGTAGGTCCTAGGCCCTAGGGCACGCGAGGAAGCTCTGGGCGTGAACCCCACTCGGCCCAGCTTCCGTCGTACAAGCGCACGTCGGCGAAGCCCAGGGCGCGCAGCACGACGTAGGCGACGGATGCACGCGAGCCTGTTTGACAGTAGGTTGCCACTGGGATCGTGCGGTCGAGGGACAGGTAGGGTGAGCTCAGCTCGGCTTGCGGGCGAAGGCTTCCTCCGGCGAGGTTGCGAGTCCAATCAACGTTGAGCGCGCCGGGAATGTGACCGGCAGCAAACTCGGCGGGCGACCGAGCATCCACCAGGTTCATGGATCCATCGGAGAGCGAGGCGAGCACGGACGCGGCGCTTACCCTGCGCTGGCTGGCAACCGTCTCGATCGCGTATTCGGAGCGGGGAGGAGTCCGCGCCGCCGACTCCAAGGTGCCCCCGTCTTGCTGCCAGGCCGCGAAGCCGCCGTCCAGCAGCGAGACCTGGCGATGGCCAAGGTACTCGAGCGTCCACACGAGACGCGCGGGCGCCGTCGTGGTCTCGGCTCCGTACACGACGATCCTCGCAGTCCGTTGCAGACCCGCAGCGCGAAACAGCGCTTCGGCCTCGGGCGGATTCACGACCTGCCCGCGAACGCCCTCGACGGTCGTCTGAAGGGCGGACAGGTCCAGCCGAAGCGCCCCCGGCACGTGGCCGCGCCGGTACAGCGACGCTGCCCGGGTATCGACAACCTGAAGATCCTGGTCCCACAGGTGCTGCTGCAACCAACGGGCTTTCACGATCGTCGGTGCCAAGGGGCAGGTGGCTTCGAGGGCGCAAACGGCGTGCGGGGGTGCGACCGGGTGCGGTGCCGGATCTGCCACACAGGCACAGCACCAGACAGCGACGGAGGCAACGACCGTCGAGCGGCAGAAACCATCCATTACAGACAGAAGTCTATCTGCAGAGCCACGAGTTGTCAGCGGCGTGGCGGGGCCCGCGCCGTATGCCGGCCAGATCCAACCCTACCCGCAGCTCAGCACCGCCCGTGCACCGTCTCCGATGCGGGCTGGACATGGCCGCGAGCGAACAGGCACCCTTGGCCGGTGAGCATGCCGGCCGCGACTCCCCACGGGTTCACGAGCCCCCCTGGCGCGAGCGAACGCGAGATCCCTGTTCTGTGGGCCCTTGTCCCCGTCGTATCCCTGATCCTGTTGCTATTCTTGGTTATCGTGGTGGTACCGATGGAGCTCGGCGGGGCGGCGGCTCAGAGCGAGACCACGTCCAAGTTCGAGGGCAGCGGCCACTTCCCCCTGATCCTTGCCGGCGCCATCGGAGCACTGGTGGCGGCGCGGTTTGGTTGGAAGTGGCACGCGATCCATGCGGGCATGCTGTACACCATCAACCTGGCCATGGGTGCGGTGCTGATCCTGCTGGTGATCGGCGTCCTGATGGCCACCTGGATGGCATCGGGCATCGTGCCCGCGCTCATCAGCTGGGGCCTCGAGCTCATGGCCCCGTCGTTTTTTCTTCCGGCTACCTGCGCCGTGTGTTCGTTCGTGAGCTTGGTGACAGGCTCCTCGTGGTCCACCGCAGGCACCGTGGGCGTCGCGCTGATCGGCGTGGCGCAAGCGATGGGCATCGACCCGGCCATGACCGCCGGCGCAATCATCAGCGGTGCGTATTTCGGCGACAAGCTTTCGCCCATGTCGGATACGACCAACCTGGCGCCGGCAATGGCGGGCAGCGACCTGTTCGCGCACATCCGTCACATGCTGTGGACCACAGGGCCGTCGTGGGTCATCGCCATGGCAACCTTCACCATCGTCGGTTTGACGATGAACGCTACGGACCTGGGGACGTCTGTCGACGAGATCCAAACGCTGCTCCAGGAAAAGTTCGATCCGGGGCCGGTCCACCTGGTGATACCGGTCCTGGTGATAGCCATGGTGTTCAAACGATCACCCCCGTTGCCGACCCTGGCCCTGGGCGCGGGGCTCGGTGGCGTTCTCGCCATGTTTCGCGGGGTCCAACTCTCCGAGGTCCTCAGCGTCGGCCTCAACGGCTATGTGTCCAGCACCGGCAACGCGGCGGTGGACGAGCTGCTATCCCGCGGGGGCATGTTCAGCATGCACAGCACCGTGTTTCTGATTCTCGCGGCCATGGTGTTCAGTGGTGTTCTCGAGCGCACGGGCATGCTGCGGGTGTTGGCGTTCAGCGTGCTGTCGAGGGCCGATAGCACGCGGTCGCTGATTGCGAGCACCGTGTTGACCTCGATCGGTGCCAACATCCTCGCGGCCGATCAATACATCTCGGTTGTTGTCCCGGGGCGAATGTACGCCGAAGAGTATCGCCGCCGAGGACTGGCGCCCCAGAACCTTTCACGCGCGCTCGAAGACGGCGGCACCATCACCTCGCCTCTGATCCCATGGAACACCTGCGGCGCGTTCATGAGCGCGGCCCTCGGTGTGGCCACCGGGAGCTACGCGATGTACTGTTTTCTCAACCTCGCGAATCCGATCGTGAGCATCTTCTACGGCGTGACCGGCTGGACCATCCTGAAGGCCCCCGAGCAAGCTGGTTCCCAAGCGCCCGACTCTGGAATATAGCTTGTGCAGGCCTGGTGGGGCGATAGGAGGCAACCGTGTCACGCAGCTTGTCGGTATTCTTGGGGTTGGTTCTGGCCTGCTCGTTGCCAGCGGCCTGCCGGGGCCCTTCCAGCGAGACGGCAGCCGACCCGAAGGCGGCCGGCCCAAAGGCAGCCGACCCGAAGGCAGCCGTGGCGACAACTGGAGCCGGGAGCGTGCCGGCGCTGTCCAGCTGGAAGTCTCCACCCAAGGAGGTGTTGGACGTCCTGCATGCACCGCCGCTGCCGAGGGCGTGGACCTCCCCCACGGGGGAGTATCTGCTGCTGGCCGATCCGGTCGTCTATCCTCCTCTCGCCGAGCTGGCCGCGCCGATGCACAAGCTTGCCGGTATTCGGGTCGATCCCGTGGTCAACGGTGTTCACGGACGGCACGGTGCGACCTCCCCGCGCCTGGTCGAGGTCGCGGGCGGATCCGAGACTCCCGTCAAGCTACCCAGCGACGCAGAGGTGCATGGCGTGAGCTGGACCGCGGACGGGCAGAGATTCGCGCTAACCGTCCGGCACCCCGACCGTATGGGCCTATGGGTGGGTTCGGTGGATGGCAAGCTCGCCGAGATCGAGGACGTGGCCGTCAATGGCCTGCTGGGCACCGGCGTGCGCTGGATGCCCGACCAGAAGCGACTGCTGGTGCGCCGTATCCCGAAGCGTGGACCACCGCCCCAGCCGTCGGCCGTTCCGGCGGGGCCGGCGATCCTGGAGGGTTCGGGGGCGAAGGCCCGCTCGACCTACGAAGCCCGCAACCTGCTCGAGACCGCCCACGACGACGCTCTGTTCGAGTACTACACGACGTGCGAGCTGGTCGTGGTGGACCCGGACGCCGGTCGCATGAACGCCCTGGGTGCGCCCGCCGTCTACGCTAGCGCCGACTTCTCCCCGGATGGCGAGTTTCTGCTCGTCCAGCGTCTGGTCGGCCCTTGGTCCCACGCCGTGCCCTGGTGGCGTTTTGCCGGTGAGCTAGAAGTCTGGGACAAGCAGGGCAAGCGCGTCGCAACCGTCGCCTCGCTTCCGCTGGCCGACGAGGTGCCGACCCACGGTGTGCGTGTGGGTCCACGCGGCGTGTCGTGGCGTCCCACCGCACCGCATGTGCTGTACTGGGTCGAAGCGCTCGACGGCGGCAATCCCATCGCCAAGGTCCCTCACCGCGATCGGCTCATGCGTCTGGCCGCGCCGTTCGACTCGGAGCCAGAGGAAGTCTTCAAGGCCGAGCACCGGATACGGAGCTGGCAAGGAGGTTGGGGCGCCCGCGGGGGTACGCTCATGCTCACCCAGCGCGAGCGGATTCGTCGCTGGCGTTACACCTGGCTGCTGGACGTGGACGCAGGGAGATCGCGCCCCTGGTTCGACCTCAACGAGCGCGACAGCTACGCGTCGCCAGGCTCTCCTGTTCGCAGGCTTTTGCCCAACGGCCGCTCGGTGCTGCACCAAGAGGGCAACGGTGTGTACTTCAGCGGTCGCGGCGGCAGCGACCAGGGCGACCGGCCGTTCTTGGACCTGCGCAGCACGAAGACCGGAAAGGTCCGGCGCCTGTTTCGGAGCGATCCGAAACGGTACGAGTACTTCGTGGCGTTTGCGGGAGCCGATAACCGTTTCGTGATGCGCTCCGAATCTACGAGCGACGTGCCCAACTACCATCTGGCCACCCTGGGCGGGGATATCGAGGCCGCCAAGGGTGAGGCTACCCGGACGCTGACGCGTGAGCCGATTACCCGTTTCGAGGATCCCACGCCTCAGCTACGCGAGATCAAGAAGCGCATCGTCCACTATAAGCGCAAGGACGGCGTGCCCCTGAGCTTCCAGCTGCAGCTGCCGCCTGACTACCGGGAGGGCACGCGGCTGCCCACGGTCGTGTACGCGTACCCGCGCGAGTACTCCGATCCGTCCACGGCTGGGCAGGTGCGCGGTTCGACGCAGCGCTTCAGTCGCATCTACGGCCCGTCCCATCTGTTCTTTCTGCTCCAGGGCTATGCCGTGCTCGACCGCACTGCCATGCCTATGCTCGGAGATCCCGAGACTACCTACGACACCTTCGTTCCGCAGCTGGTCGCGGATGCCGAGGCCGCGGTGGCCAAGGCCATCGAGATCGGTGTGACCGACCCGAAGCGCATCGGGGTGATGGGTCACAGTCATGGCGGGCTCATGGTGGCCAATCTCCTGGCGCACACCGACCTCTTCAGCGCCGGGATCGCGCGCAGCGGTTCCTACAACAAGACCAACCAGCCGTTCGGCTTCCAGTCGGAGCGTCGCTCCCTCTTCGAAGCCCGCGAGGCCTACATCCAACTCTCGCCCACATTCTTCGCGGACAGGGTCAACGAGCCCGTCCTGATCATCCATGGCGACGCCGATTCCAACCCGGGCACGCTGACCTTCCAGTCCGAGGTCTTCTTCGAGGCCGTACGCGGCTCGGGCGGCACCGCCCGACTGGTTCTGCTCCCATACGAGGATCATGGCTACCGGGCGCGCGAGAGCGTGGAGCACGTGCTTTGGGAGCAGCTGCGTTGGTTTGACCGGTACGTGAAGGGACCCACGTAGACGCGCTCCTCGGCCGATCGAGCTCGAAGCTGGCGGCCGATGCGGGCCAGCGGGTCTCACTGCGATTCGGCTCGGGGCGCTCCTCCGGTTGATCCGGGCAGGCTGGCGAGCAGCTCACTGCGGGCCTGGCTGGGCCGGGTACGATCCGCCAGGACGTCGAGGATCAGCGCATCGACCCGCACGGCCAGCTGCTCGTCGCCGTGCAGCCGGCCAAGCACGTGGTTTTCGAGCTGCTGCCAGAGCCAGGTTCGAAGTCGTTGCTCGCGCAGTGCCGCGTGCGCGTTGTGCAGGGAACGTCGGCGAAGTGCGCTCAGTTGGTTCCAAAGCGCTTCGACATCTGCCTCTCGCAGAGCGCTTGTTGTCAGGATGTGCTGGCCGGAGCGGTGGCGTTCGCTGCCAGCCGCCCGCACGATCCGAAGGGCGTGTGCGTAGTGCTGCTGCGCCGCGAGCGCGGCTGCATGCAGGTTCCCGTCGGCTTTGTTGATGAGCACCACGTCCGCCAGCTCGAGCACGCCGCGCTTGAGACCCTGAAGCTCGTCGCCCGCTCCCGGCAGCAGCATCAGCACCAGCACGTCGACCATGGCAGCAACGCCGGCTTCGGCCTGGCCGATGCCGACGGTTTCCACGAAGACGGGGTCGTAGCCCGCGGCCTCGCACAGCAGGATCGCTTCGCGCGTCGCCACGCTCACGCCGCCCGGGGCAGCGCCAGAGGGTGAAGGCCTCACAAAGGCGTGCGGGTCGTTCGCGAGTCGATTCATACGGGTCTTGTCGGCGAGCAAGCTGCCACCGGAGCGCGTGCTGGTGGGATCGACGGCCAAGACAGCCACCTTGGATCCGGTGGCGGTCAGTTTGCTTCCGAGCGCGTCGATCAGCGTGCTCTTGCCTACGCCCGGCATGCCTGTGATGCCGATTCGATAGGCATCGGGCGCGCCTCCTTGAAGCTGCTGAAGCAGCTGTTCGGCCTGGTCTCGATGGGTGGCTGCGGTGCTCTCGACCAGGGTAATGCCTCTTGCCAGCGCCGTGCGATCCCCGCTCCGAATGGCCTTTGCGAGCTCGACGCTCGGGCTCGCTGTGGCCCGCGAGCTACCCGGCCTGCGCGTCTCATTCATGATCGCTCGGACGCGCTGGCTCTCCTGGCTCCCGATCGAGCCGGTCGAGCAATGCGTTGGCGGCTTCCACGACGACGGTGCCTGGACCAAAGATGCAACTGGCGCCGTGTTGCTTCAACACGTCGTGGTCTTGTGCCGGTACCACGCCTCCCACCGCGATCAGGATGTCGTCGCGGCCAAACGCATCCAACGCCGCACGCAGCTGCGGGATGAGACCCAGATGACCCGCCGCCAGCGAGCTTGCACCCACGATGTGCACGTCGTTTTCGACAGCCTGGCGGGCCGCCTCCTCGGGTGTCTGAAAGAGCGGCCCAAGATCGACATCGAACCCGAGATCGGTGAAGGCACTCGCGATCACCTTGGCTCCCCGATCGTGACCATCCTGACCGAGTTTCGCGACCAGGATTCGCGGGCGTCTTCCGTGCAGCTCGGCGAAGTCTCGCGTCCGGCGCTGGACCTCGCTCAGCGCGTGCGACGTAGCGCCCATCTCATTACCATACACGCCGGCGCCCGAACGCACGACCGGCTCGTGTCTGCCCCATACGCGCTCGAGCGCGAGGCTGATCTCGCCCAGCGTGGCTCGCGCCCGCGCCGCGCGAACGGCAAGTGCGACCAGGTTGTCGCACCCGGTTTCCGCCGCGTGGCTGAGAGCGGCCATGCTGTGTTCGACCCCGGTCTCGTCACGTTGTGCCCTGATCTCGCCCAGGCGCTGCAGCTGCCGGGCCAGCGCGTCTCGGTTGTCGATCCGACGAATTCTCGGGGGCTCGTCGTGGTCGGCGGCGTAGCAGTTGACGCCCACCACCGCCTGTTGTCTCTTGTCGATGCGAGCCTGGGCCCGGACCGCCGCTTCTTCGATGCGCGCGTGCGGGACTCCGCTTTCTATGGCACGGGTCATGCCTCCGAGCTGCTCGATCTCTTGGATCAGTGTCAGGGCACGTTCAGCAAGATCGTGGGTGAGACGCTCGACGTAGTAGCTGCCGCCCCAGGGGTCGATCGTACGACAGGCACCGCTCTCGTGCTGTAGCAGCAGCTGGGTTTGGCGGGCGATGCGGGCGCTGAAGTCGCTGGGCAGCGCCAGAGCTTCATCGAGCGCATTCGTGTGCAGCGATTGCGTGTGGCCGTGCACTGCGGCTGCGGCCTCGACGCAGGTGCGAATGACGTTGTTGAAGGGATCCTGCGCGGTCAGGCTCCAGCCCGAAGTCTGGCAGTGGGCACGCAGGGTAAGCGACCTCGGGTCCTCGGGCTTGAACGGTTTGACCATGCGCGCCCACAGGAGTCTGCCCGCGCGGAGTTTCGCGACCTCCATGAAGTAGTTCATGCCCACGCCCCAAAAAAAGGAGAATCGGGGCGCAAAGTCGTCGATGTGCAGCCCGGCATCCAGCCCGGCTCGCAGATACTCCAAGCCGTCCGCCAGCGTGTAGGCAAGCTCGAGATCCGCGGTCGCGCCTGCTTCCTGCATGTGGTAACCGGAGACGCTGATCGCATTGAAGCGCGGCATCCTGGCTGTGCAGTAGGCGAGGATGTCACGCACTACGCGCATCGACGGTGCCGGCGGGTAGATGTACGTGTTTCGGACCAGGAACTCCTTGAGAATATCGTTTTGAATAGTCCCACTGAGCTGTCCCTGCGCCACGCCCTGTTCCTCGGCCGCGACGATGTACAGAGCCAGGATGGGCAAGACGGCGCCGTTCATCGTCATGGAGACGCTGACCCGATCCAGGGGGATACCCTGAAACAACAGCCGCATGTCCTGGATGCTATCGACAGCGACTCCAGCCATGCCCACGTCGCTCGCTACACGCGGATGGTCCGAGTCGTAGCCGCGATGGGTGGGCAGGTCGAAGGCCACGGACAAGCCCTTTTGCCCTGCGGCGAGATTGCGGCGATAAAACGCATTGCTTTCTTCGGCGGTCGAGAAACCGGCGTACTGCCGTATCGTCCACGGGCGCTCGAGGTACATGCTGGGGTAGGGGCCCCTGACGAACGGGGGAGCCCCCGGAAGATTCCCCAGGTGCCCGATGCCCTCGAGGTCGTCGGGCCCGTACTCGGTCTTCAGGTGCATGCCTTGTGCGGCTGTCCACACGCCCGGCACCTCGCTCGGCTCGGCCTGAGGCACCGGGGCGCTGCCTGGCGTCACACAGTCGTCGAACGCGAGTCGTGCGAAGTCGGGAACGCGGCTCATATGCGCGCTCCTGTGCTGCGCAGCAGCCGCTCGAGCAGCCGGCAAACGTTGCAGCCCTCGTAGAGAAAAGCGTCGAACGCGCCCTGCTGCTCCACGCCGACCTCGCTTGCGGGGCCGACCCAGACCACGGCGGCCGCGCCCGCCTCCCGCAGGTTGGAAGCCAGGCTGGCAAGGTCGAGGCCCGCGGCTTGGGCGCACACCAAGACCGCGGCACGTTGTGGCAGTGTAATCCGGGCGCGGATCCGGCGCGGGCTCGCTGCGCTGGCGCGATGCCAGGAGGTCGACTCGAGCTGCATCTGGGCCACATCGAACGGCGCCATGGCCAGCACGTTCGTGGCGAACGCCTCCCGCTTCCGATCGGCACCGGGCAACGTCAGCACCAGGGCTCGGGGGCGCTTGCGGTCTCGAGCCGTTCGCCAGGCGGCATCGCGCAGCATCTCGAACGCGTCCGCGTCGTGCCGAGGCGCCAGCGGATCCACTCGAAAGCCGCCTTGTCGCGCGCCGATCGCAGCTGCGATTTCGCCCAGGGTCGCCCCCGCGCTCGCGGCCTCGGCCGCTGCCTCGACGAGCGCAGGGCCGGCCCGGTCGCGTAGCCGGTTCAAGCTGGCCGCTGCCCGCCCGGCCCCCAGCAACCGGGCAAGCCGGGCCGCGGTCGCGCTTCGCAGGTCGTCCGATACAGCGCCAGGTTCCGCGCTGGCGGTCTCGCTCGCCCAAGGGTGGTCGGTGATCCCGGTGATTCGCAGCGAGAGCGTCTCGAACAGCCCCCGGCGCTTCTCCCGCGCTTGCGCGACGCGTCGTTGCACTTCCCCGCTCACCAGGCAGTTGGCCATTCCACCCAGGGCCTCGATCTCTTGCAGCACCCGCCATGCGCCTCGAGCGATCTGCAGGCTCAGGTGCTCGAGGTAGAACGCGCCTCCGCCAGGGTCCGAAACCCTGCTGACGTGCGCCTCGAGTCGTTGGATCAGGGGCACGTCGCAGGCCCAGCGTCGAGCTCCCGCGCTTTGCTCCGCGAGCCGAATGTCGTGGGGTGGCAGCGCGATGGAGTCGGCGCCGCCGAAGGCCGAGGCAAGAGAGGCGCTGCTTAGCCGCAGCAGGTTCACGAGCGGGTCGTAGCGCGTGAGCATGCGGCGCGAAGCTCGGGCGTGAAGCGCGCTGTGGCGCGCCGCTTCCGGATGGCCCCAAGCCCGAAGCACACCGGACCAGCACAGGCGGGCGGCCCGAAGCTTGGCCACACCCGTGAAGAGATCGGCGTCCAGCGCCTGCAGCAGGTCGAAACCGCAGCTGGGATGCGCGGGATCGGCGCCGCGAGCATGCAGGGCTCGCAGGTAGTAGACCCCCGTGGCGAGCATGAGCCCAAGCTCGAGCACCGCGTCCGCTCCAGCGTCGTGGTAGGCAGTAGCGTCGACCTGCACGCAACGCGCGTTGCCGTGCTCCGAGCTCCAGGCAACCAGTGCGGCGCTGTGGTTGAAGCACTCCTCGAGCGAAAAAGGCAGCTCCCCGTCGCGGGCGGCTGCAGTCAGCGGATCGCTGCCGAAGCTGCAGACCAGCTCGGTCCCGGACGGGGGGCGAAGCCCCTGCGCCGCGATCAGAACACCCGCCAGGCCGAGCGCGTTTCCGCCGCCCTGAAGCGCCACGTGAAACGGCTCGGGTTCTGCAGGGCCGCCTGGGCTGTCCGCGAGCAGCTCGCACAGCTCGCTGGCGGTGGCGCAGGTGAGGCCATCCAGCGGCATTTGACCGGCCTCGGCGGCGTCGGGATCCAGCCCTGCGCGCAGGGGCCTGGCGAACAGCAGGTAGGCGCGGGTGATCGCACGCGTCCTGTCGGCTTGCAACCGGCTGCGCGCCTCGGCGGGATCGGGCTCGTCGTAGTCCTGTGCACCTCTCCAGCGTGGCGGTGGAGGTCGGAAACCACGGCCGTAAGGCGTTCGGCCCGCGGCTGTTGCGAGGGGTCTTGCAGCGTTCTCACGTGCGTAAAGAGGCTCAAGCCTGATTCCATCCGGAGTCTCGACGTGTCCGCTCCCCCGTCGGTTTGGCAAGGGGCGGGCTCGGAACGAGGACAGCCACTGCTCAAGCGTTTGATCCGGAAAATCAGCACCTGAAGCGGCTAGTGGCCTCCCCCTGGCTTCGCGGGTGGGCGGCACGCACCGACGAGGTAGCCGACCCCGCTCCGGGCGGCAAGCATGCGGCTGCGTCGCATCGGCTCGGGGCCCGTGATTGTGCTAGACGACGTGGTGCGGGCCGGACCTGCTGGACTTGGCGCGCACGATGATGCGCTGAAGGGCCTCGACCATCGCTGCCCCGATGGCTTCGATGCGCTCGAGCGCCAGGTCCGCGTGACGGACTGCGTCCACGCACAGCAGGCCGAGCACCCGTCCGCCCACATGCAGCGGGTGGATCAGCAGCTCCCCCCCTAGGTTGCCGACGGCCGCCCTGAAAACGTTGTCAACCGGCGCACGGCCAGGTGGGCCAAGGTAGGTTGAAAAGGAGTGCAGCGCCGTACGGAGCAGGGACGGGAGCTCAAGCGGGAGCCACAGCGCGCGCGCGGCGTCGTGGGGGGTCCCAACGCCCTCGCAGCCAATCAGGGCCCCCGAGCGTCGGGCGAGAAACACGGAGGACTGGCCCAGGCTGGCGGCCGCCTTGCAAGCCAGCCGCAGCACCGCGGAGCGCTCGGTAAGGGTGCGAAGCTCCACGATGAGCGAGTCTAGCTCGGTTGGGGGGGGTAGCGGCCCGGGAGCCTGGAAGATGTCCCCGATCGCCCCGGCATAGGGTGTCGCTTCCACAAGCTCCTTGGGCAGCTGGGGCGTCGCCGTGGGGCTCGCGAGGGTCTGCTGCGATGCCGGAGCCTGCACTTGCGACGCTGGGGTAGGGTCGCTTGTGCCGAGCGGCGAGCGATAGCGACGCTCGATCGCGGCTTGCAGCTCGCTGGCGCGGGCGGTCACGGCCACTACGGGGATGCCCATCGCTGCCTGGAGCAGGCCGACGCTTCGACTGTCCGAGGGGTCCGCCATGGCGGTCACGATCCCGGTCGAGCTTGCTTCGATGGGAATGGCCAGGTGCGACCGCGCCATTTCCACCGGCAATCGGATCGGCAGGTCTCCGTGCAGGCGGTGCGGCGCGATTGGGCCCTGATAGCCAGCCTTGCGCAAGTGGCCCAGGAGCTGGTCCTCGGTGAGGCCCACGTGCAGCAAGTGGCGTACCAGTGTTCCGCCCTCGAGGGCCGCGGCCCGGAGGGCGGTTTTCAGCTGCCCTTCTGGGAGCGCCTCTCGCCAAAAATCCTGTTGATCAGGCTTGTCGACCATGGCTCGGGCTGTACTCGTTCCCGGAGCTGACTGCGAGCCGAATCGACCCGCTGGCGCGCAGCGCGGACAGGCCCGGCCGCCGGCTTCGGGGTTCAGGCGTCCCGCCGGCCGACCGTGTCCCCCTGGTACAAGCGACTTGCGACGCCCTGTCCGAAAGTTCACGCTGGGTTCATTTGTGACGGTCTTGCGCAGTTTGACGGTACAATCCGTAGGGCTCCCAGGGAGCTAGGCATGGCGCGCGTACTGCACATCGAGGACGACCGGTCCAGCCGGGTGCTCGTTCGCAAGCTGCTTGGGGCGGCTGGGCACGAGGTCATCGACGCGGAGACCGGCCTTCAGGGCATCCGTATGGCAGACAGCCAGCGGCCTGACCTCGTGCTCGTGGACATCAATGTTCCAGACCTCGACGGCTACGAAGTGACCTTGCGGTTGCGGGGGATACCCGCGCTCGAGCACGTGCCGATCGTGGCCATCACGGCGGAGGGGGATCGTGAGACCAGCCTGGCGGTCGGGGCAGATGGCTTCCTGACGAAGCCGATCAACGCCGCCCAGTTTCCAGCTCAGATCAGGCGGTTTTTGGCGGGGCACCGGGAGCAGGCGCGCGATCGGCGTGGTCACAGGTTGCGCAGCCGTAGCCAGAAGCTTGCCGAGCGTCTCGAGCGCAAGGTCGCCGAACTGTCTGAAGCCAATCAACGACTGGAGGAGATGGCACGTTTGCGCAGCGAGTTCTTGCGCAACATCAGCCACGAATTTGCCACCCCGATGACGCCGGTGGTCGGCTACC
This sequence comes from Pseudomonadota bacterium, assembly GCA_022361155.1. Lineage (NCBI taxonomy): Bacteria > Pseudomonadati > Pseudomonadota > Pseudomonadota bacterium. Next base: position 6,491 of record JAKSBK010000522.1, on the reverse strand, counting down.
TGCGATTGCTGCTTGACGAAGAGGTGGGCCCGCTGACGCAACTGCAGCGCAAGTCGCTGTCGCAGATTCATGAGAGCACCGAGCGCCTCCAACGTTTGATCGACACCCTGCTTGACCTGAGCACGCTCGAGACGGGCCGGATGCACGTGTACGAGCGCGACTATGATTTCTGTCAGGTTGCGGCGCGGGCTCTCGATGAGATCCGCTCGAAGTGCGTGCGGGCCAAGATCGACGTGGTCGAGCAGCTACCCGAGGAGCCGCTGCCAGCGCGCGGGGACCCGGACAAGCTGCGCCGAGCCATGGCGCATATTCTGGACAACGCGGTCAAGTTCACGCCGCGCGGCGGTCAAATGGCCATCGCGGTCGAGGTCGATCCAACGGACGACCGCCTGCTGTTCTCGGTCGCGGACAGCGGGCCCGGCATTCCGGCCAAGGACATGCACAAGGTCTTCGAGGCCTTCTTCCAGGTGGACGGTTCGCCAACCCGCAAGTACGGAGGGGTCGGGGTTGGCCTGGCCTTCGCTCGCAGAGTGGCCGAGGCCCTGGGGGGCAGCGTGCAGGTCCAGAGCCCCCCGAAGCAGCCCGTTGCCGGCCGCATGTTGCGCGGGACGCAAGCGGTAATGAGCGTGCGGCGGATGCCGGCTCCGGCGTCCGGTGCTAGTCCTTCAACCGCGTGACCTCGATCGCCCTCGCGGCCGGTCCGGCGCCGTCTGCCGTGTCCTCGGTCACCACCGAACCCCGCCGAGCAGACAACGTGGTCTACCTGGATCATCACGCGGCGACACCCTTGCTTCCGCGGGTGGCTGCCGCCATGAGGGCGGCGCTGGAGCACGGATGGGCCAATCCTTCCAGTGTCCACGCGGCCGGCCGGCAGGCGCGCAGGCTGCTCGAGGAATCTCGCGAGCAGATCGCTCAGGCGCTCGGAGCGCGACCGGCCAACGTCGTGCTCACTTCCGGGGGTACCGAGGCGTGCAACCTCGGTCTGCTGGGGCAATGCGGTCTTTTCGGGCAACGAGGTCTTGGGGGCCACGGCCGGTCAGGCGCGAAGCGCGTCCTCACGACGTCGTGCGAGCACCCCGCCGTGTCGAGCTGCCTGGAACATCTGGCAAGGACGCAGGGGATCGACGTTGCGACCTTGCAGCTGCCCCGAGGGCGGCCGCCCGACATGGCCGAATTCGACGCGGCTTTGGGCCAAGGCGTCGATTTGGTGGCGCTCCAGTGGGTCAATCATGAGACGGGCACGGTGCTGCCACTCGAGAATTATCTTGAACGATGCAACGCAAGGGGGGTACCAAGTTTCGTCGATGCTACACAGGCCCTTGGAAAGCTGCGTTTCGATTTCGGCCGGCTAGGCGCCACTGCCGCAGCCGTGGCATCGCACAAGATCGGAGGTCCGCCGGGTGCGGGCGCAGTATGCCTCCGGCGCAATGTCGAGCTCGCCAGCACGAGCTGGGGCGGAAGTCAGGAGCGTGGCCGTCGTGCGGGGAGTCCCGACCTGGTCGCCGTGGCCGGCTTCGCGGCTGCTTGCAGCGCGATCGAGGACCGGGTGGCAACGATGGGACGCATTCGGCGCTTGCGAGACGAGCTCGAGGCAAACCTCCTCGGACGAGGCGCCCAGGTCAATGGCGGAGATTACCTGCGCGTTGATACTGTATCTAACGTGAGTATCGAGGGGGGTCGCAGCGATGAGCTGGTTGCGGCCATGGACCTCGCGGGCGTGTGCGTGGCCAGCGGCGCGGCGTGTTCCTCGGGAGTGGTCCGGGCGTCGGCGGTGGTTGGGGCCATGTACCCGGACGAGCCCTGGCGGGCAGCGTCGGCTCTACGCTTCAGCCTGGGGCCGGAAACGCAGCGCAGCGATATGCAGGCGGCCGTCGGCGCATTCACCCGGGTTGTGGCGCCGATGGCGCCGTATCCAGCCGAGTCCTGTTCGCAGCAGCGAGCGGCGCGATGACCGAGCGTGTTCTGGTGGCCATGAGTGGCGGGGTGGACTCGTCCGTCGCCGCCGCGCTGCTCAAGGAACGTGGGTTCGATCTCGTCGGGGTGACGCTGCACCTGTGGGACGCGCACGGCGATCAGCAGGTCGGGCGTTGCTGCGCTCCCGAGGACCGGGAGGACGCGCGGAGGGTGTGCGATCAGCTCGCGATCCCGCACTATGTGATCGACGAGCGAGCCGCCTTCACGCGCGAGGTCGTCCATCCGTTTGTGCGATCCAACGCCGCCGGACTGACCCCCAGCCCGTGCTCGGGCTGCAATCGGCAGGTCAAGCTGGCTAGACTGGTCGAGCTGGCTGACCGATGGGCTGCAGCGGGCCTTGCCACTGGCCACTACGCGCGTGTCGAGCTGGATTCCACGGGGATGGCGCGCCTGCTACGCGGGCGCGATTCGACCAAGGACCAGAGCTACTTTCTTTACGGCGTGCAACAGGATGTCCTGCGCCGGATGCGCTTCGTGCTGGGTGACATGACCAAGCACGAGGCGCGCCAGCACGCGCTCCGTCTCGGACTGAACAACTGGAACAAACCCGATTCCCAGCAGCTGTGTTTCGTTCCCGATGGCAAGGTGAGCAGCTTCGTGCGCGGTCGTCTCGAAGGCCCTGAGGCGGATGGAGACATCGTGGACACCGAGGGTCGGCGACTCGGCCGCCACGACGGGCTGAGCCGTTTCACCGTGGGACAGCGTCGCGGCTTGGGCATCTCGGGCGGCAAGCCGCGCTACGTGCTGCGCATCTTGCCAGCAACCCGGACCGTGGTTGTGGGAGACGAGGCTGGGCTCTACACGAAATCGCTTCAGGCCACGGCCGCGACCTGGCTTTCCCCGCCTCCGGCCGAGCCTTTTACCGCACACGTGAGGGTGCGCCACCGGCACGAGCCAGCAGGGGCCGTTGTCACGGCCAGCGCGCGGGGGTTCTCCGTGCGGTTCGGGGTCGCGCAGCGCGCGATCGCCCCTGGTCAGGCTGCGGTTGTTTATCGGGGGGACGAGGTGCTGGGCGGCGGTACCATCGTTGCTGATACACAGCCCTTGCCGGGACCCGTGCGGAAGGCTAGTGTCGCCTGCCAGTGAAGTGCCCTTTCTGCACGTCTGTAGAGAACAGGGTCATCGATTCGCGGCTCTCGCACGGGGGTGAAGTAACGCGTCGGAGGCGCGAATGCGAGGGTTGTCAGCGACGCTACACCACCTACGAGCGGGTCGAGCAGGCAGTGCCTCTCGTGGTCAAAAAAGACGGGCGCCGCGAGGTATTTGACCGCATCAAGATCTTGGCGGGTCTGCGACGAGCGTGCGAAAAGCGCCCGATATCCTCCGACCAGCTGGAAGAGCTCGTCGACAGCATCGAGCAGTCGCTCGTCGATCGCACGGAAAAGGAGCTGCCTTCGAGCCGGATCGGCCAGCTGGTCATGGAGGCGCTGCGTGAAGTCGACCAGGTGGCCTATGTGCGCTTCGCCAGCGTGTATCGGAGCTTCAAGGACATCCACGAGTTCATGAACGAGCTCGAGCAGCTGTTGGGGCGATCCGAGCGATAGGGAAGTCCAATGCAAGACCTCGACGTCGCGATGATGCGACTCGCACTAGCCGAGGCGCGACGCGGCCACCCGGGCCCCAATCCTCATGTGGGCGCCTTGGTCGCGCGAGGGTCGCGAGTGCTGGCTCGCGGCCATCACCGCCGTGCGGGTGAGCCGCACGCGGAGGCGGTTGCGCTTAAACGGGCCGGCCGGCGTGCGCGGGGGGCGACCCTCTACGTCACGCTCGAGCCCTGCAACCACCAGGGGCGTACCGGCCCCTGCGTGGACGCCATTGTAGCTGCGGGCATCAGCGCGGTGGTCGCCGGCTGCGAGGACCCGGCCGGGCACTCTCTCGGGGGCGCGACCCGATTGCAGCAGGCGGGAGTGCAGGTCCGCACGGGGGTCCTGGTCGAGCCTTGCAGAGAGCTCGTTGCGGACTTCGCCAAGCTGGTGCGCACCGGCATGCCCTGGGTGACGCTCAAGGCGGCGGTGACGCTCGATGGGCGCATGGCGACGCGCACGGGAGACTCGAAGTGGATCACCGGGCTTCGAGCGCGTCGCGAAGCGCATCGACTGCGAGCCAGCCACGGCGCAGTCCTGGTCGGGATCGGCACCGTGCTGGTGGATGACCCCGTCCTCACAGTTCGTCACGTGCGTGGCCCGGACCCGCTGCGGGTCGTGCTCGATAGCCGGTTGCGCACGCCGCCCACCGCCCGTCTGGCCTCGGGCCCGGAGGCTTCGACGCTCATTTTTCATGCGCCTGACGCCTACGCGTCGCGCAGGCTCCGGCTTACCTCCCTAGCTGCCGTACGCCTGCAGCCGGTGCCGGCCGCTAGGCGCGGGCTGCGCCTCAGGTCTGCGCTGAAGGCCCTGGGTCGCCTTGGCGTAATGCGCGTGCTGGTCGAGGGTGGTCCAACCATGCACGGGGCGTTCCTGGACTCCGGGCTAGCCGACGCCGCCGCCTTGTTCGTGGCGCCCCGCATCATCGGTGATGAGCGTGCTCGCTCGTTTGCCGAGGGTAGGGGGGTGCGGCGGCTAGAGATGGCATGGCGCCTGAGACAGCCTGGCATTCGTCGACTGGGCGAGGACGTTATGCTCAGCGGCAAGCTCGAGCCTGGAGGCTGAAACATGTTCACGGGACTGATACAGGGTCTTGGAACCGTCATCGAGGTCGACCGTAGGTGTGCTCCAGACGCGCGCCTGCAGCTTGAGACGAGCTACCAGGACTTGGTCTTGGGGGAATCGCTGGCCGTCAACGGCGTTTGTCTAACCGTCGCGGATCTCGATGGGAGCCGCTTTGGTGCGGTGGCCTCCGCCGAGACGCTGCGCTTGACCACGCTCGGAGAGCTCGAGAGAGGCTCGCGCACGCATCTGGAGCGCGCGATCCGAGCCGGGGATCCGATCGGCGGCCACCTGGTGACCGGACACGTGGACGGCGTCGGTCGACTGCTTGCCCTCGGTCCAGTCGGCGATTCGGTGACCATGACCGTCGAGGTTCCGGTTGAGCTCGCATCGCTTGTGGCTCCCAAAGGGTCGATCGCGGTCGACGGCACGAGCCTGACGGTCAACCTCGCGGCTGGCCGCGTGTTTGAGGTCATGCTAGTCCCCTACACCCGTCGAGCGACCTTGCTCGACAAGCGGCCTATTGGAAGCCGCGTGAACCTGGAGGTCGACCTGCTGGCCAAGTATGTGGCCAGGGTGCTGGGCAAGCCGGGAGTCGATGGTCGCCCGACCTGACGCCGGCCACGCGCTTGCGACGTTGCTTGGGAATGGCAGCCATGGCGGAACGAGCCACAGAACGTGTGCACCGAGCGCTCGAGGCGATGCGCGAGGGCCGCATGGTAGTGCTCGTAGACGACGAGGATCGCGAGAACGAGGGAGACCTCTGCATGGCGGCCGACCTGGTGACTCCCGAGGCCGTCAACTTCATGGCCCGCTACGGCCGCGGCCTGATCTGTCTCGCCCTCACCCAAGAGCGCGTGCGCGAGCTCAGGCTGCCCATGATGGTAGGGCCCAATCCAACGCGCCGAGCGACGGCCTTCACGATCTCGATCGAAGCCAGCCGCGGTGTAAGCACGGGTATCAGCGCGGCCGACCGCGCCCGAACGATTGCGGTTGCGGTCGCTGACGACACCGTCCCGAGCGACCTGGAGAGCCCCGGGCATGTTTTTCCTCTGCGGGCAGCCGCAGGCGGCGTTCTGCAGCGCACGGGCCACACAGAGGGCTCCGTGGATCTGGCCAGGCTCGCCGGTCGCAAGCCGGCGAGCGTCATCTGCGAGATCATGAGTGACGACGGAAGCATGGCGCGCGCGCCCCAGCTTCGACATTTCGCGCGCGAGCATGGACTGTGTTTGCTTACCATCGCCGACCTCATCCAGTACCGGCTGCGTACCGAGAGTCTGGTGCGTCCGATCGCCGAGACGCGCCTGGCGCTACCCCCGAACGGCACGCTCTGGTCCGCCCGGGTCTACGAGGCGGTGCATCAGCCGCAGCAGTTCCTGGCGCTCACGCTGGGCAACGTGGACGCGAGCCCTACGCTGGTTCGCGTGCACACAGGCAGCGTGCTCGGCGACATCTTCGAGGCCCAGATTGGGCTTCGGTCGCCGGCGCGTCACGCCCTTGCCCGGATCGAGCAGGACGGCCGTGGCGTCTTGTTATTCGTCCCGTCCCGCTGGGATCTGGCCGACGAGCTGCGCCGAGCTCAGGGGGCTGCCGAGCCGACCGGGGACGGATGGAACAGCCCGGAGCGCGTCTTGCGGGAGGTTGGGCTGGGCGCCCAGGTCCTGATCGATCTTGGGCTGCGCAAGTTGCGCGTGCTGACGAATCGCCCGAGCCGGTTGGCGGCTATCGAAGGGTTCGATCTCGAGGTCGTCGACAACGTTCCCATTCGGCAGGAAGCCGGCACCGGCAATGGGGCAGAGCTGGGCCACGTCCAGCACTAGTACCTCGCCACAGGAATCCTGATCGTTTGGCCCCAGCCCTGGCGCCCGCTGG
>JAKSBK010000521.1 GCA_022361155.1 Pseudomonadota bacterium | reverse complement strand
GGCCCGCGGAAGAATAACTCATCCATCTCACCGGTTCCGACCACCGCTGGCTATGTTGCGCCTCCTCGAAATATCCCCAATATTCCTCGTCGTTGCGCCTTGCCAACGGCGCCCGGCCCTCGGCGATACAGACGAGTTATTTTTCCGCGGGCCCTTACCCGCCGTTGGACGGGCGCGTCCGATGCCTTGGGTCTGTGGACTTGCTCGAAACAGGCCGACCCGTTAATACTGCCGCGTCGTGGACCCGACTCTGGTCGCACTAGGATTCGTGCTCTTGTATGGCTGTTTGGCCACCGCGGTCGCGGTTCGGGTCGTGCGTGCCGGCTCCTCGACCTTCGATGACCATTTTAGCCACGAAGACCGGCGTCTAGTGGGAGCCCTCAGCCTGTACTTTGCCGTGCCCGCCGCGCTCGGGCTGCATCTGGCCGCCCATGTCGCGGCCATCGTGGCGATGGACGCACGCGTAGCAGAGCTGCATTATCTCGTTTTCTGGGAATCCGTGCTGCCCGCGCGTCAACCTGCCCTAGCCCCCTGGCAGTTGGCCTCGGTCGCGGGCGCCGGACCCGCGGTCTCCTTGCTCTCGTCCCTTGTGGCCATCCTGTGGGTAAAGCGCGCGCCCGTCAATGCGGCGTGGAACTACCTGCTTCTCGAAACGTCTCGACTCACCCTGGGACTCATGCTCGTGTGGTACCCAGCCGCAAGCCTGCTTACGGCGAGAGGTGACTTCGCCGTGTTGCACGACACGCTCAACGCGTCGGCGAACAACGCCGGTGACCTGGCCGTTTTTTTGTACCTCGCTGGCGCCGCGTGTCTTTGGGTGCTGTGGCGCCGCGGTTTCTGGCGCCACGACTACTTGAAGCTGGCAAGTCCCCTTTTTCACGCTTTCAGGAGCGCCCGCAGGAGGCTGGCTACGCATCCGGCCGATCCCCAAGCGCTCGTGGCGTTGGCGAAGGCGCATCTCGGAGCCGAAGAGGCGGCGCAGGCGCTGGTCATCCTGGAACAGGCTACACGCCTGGCCCCCGACGATGCCACAGCGCACTTCTTGCTGGGCCACGCTCGGACACGCGAGGGTCGGCTGCTCGGCGCCTCGGAAAGTCTGCGGCGCGCAGGTGTGCTGCTGGACGCCGACGAAGCGAGCGAAGAAGCTCAGCTGCTGCGCCATGAGGTGTTGGTGGCGCTCGCCGACGTTCGCCTGGCCCTCGGCGATCCAGCCGGGGCCTTGCTGACGGCTCGGGAGGTGTTGCCTGCCGCCACACAAGACGGGCGTCCGCTGCTGCTGTATACAGATGCGCTGATCGCTGTGGGTCGAGCGCAGGAAGCCGAGCAGCGGCTGCGCCGCGCCCTTGACGGGGCGACAGGCATAATGGCTCGCGAGATTCAACGCCGGCTGGCTGAATTACCCCGCAGCGCCCGCTGACCTCGCCTTCGTTTCGACGCATGACGTACACCGTCCTAGCCCGCAAGTATCGCCCCCAGCGCTTCAGCGAGCTCGAGGGCCAGGATCATGTCACTCGCACGCTCGGCAACGCGATCGAGTCACAACGAGTGGCCCATGCATTCCTGTTCACCGGGGTGCGGGGAGTGGGCAAGACCACGAGCGCGCGACTGCTCGCCAAATCGCTCAATTGCGCAAAGGGCCCCACGAAGCAACCGTGCAACCGGTGTGACGCGTGCGGCGAGATCACGCTCGGCGTGGACGTAGACGTGCTCGAGATCGACGGCGCCTCCAACAACAGCGTCGATGACGTACGCCGGCTGCAGGAATCGTTGCCCTACCGGCCGCAACGCGACCGCTACAAGGTGGTCATCGTCGACGAAGTCCACATGCTGTCGCAGGGAGCCTTCAACGCCTTTCTGAAGACGCTCGAGGAGCCCCCACAGCACGTCAAGTTCATCTTTGCAACCACGGAGGTGCACAAGGTCCCGGTCACGGTCCGCTCGCGCTGCCAGCGCTACGACTTCCGGCTCATCCCTCGCTCCGTGATCAGCGGGCGCGTGCGTGAGATTCTCAAGCTGGAAGGCATCGAAGCGGACGACGCGGCCATCTCGCTCGTGGCCCGTGAGGCCGCTGGCTCGATGCGGGACGCGCTGACGCTGCTTGATCAGGTAGTGGCTTTCTCGGGCGATCGCCTGGTCGGCGAAGAGGTCGCGCGGGGTCTGGGGATCGCCAACCGCCAGCACCTGCTTGACGTCGCACGCGCGCTCAGCGAGTGCAACGCAGCCGCGGCTCTCGGCGCAGCCCATGAGCTTGGCCATCAAGGAATCGATCCACTGCATTTCGTTCGCCAATTGACCTCGATGGTACGAGACCTGGTGGTCTTGTGCGTGGCAGGCGACAGTCCGGAGCTCGTCGACCTGACATCCGAGGAACGCAGCCGAGCGCTTGAGCTCGCAAGGCAACACGATGCAAGGGAGCTCGAGCGGCTGTTCGCCGGCGTCTCGCGCCTCGTGGACGAGGTGGGACGCTCGGCGACGCCCATGCTGATCTTGGAGATGGGCCTTGTGCGCTTGGCCGATCGCACAGGTTTGGAGCCTCTTTCCGAGTTGGTCGGCAAGCTTCGGACCCTGGAGGCCAAACTGCTCGGCGACTCGGGCCCCGCACCAACCAGCCCGGCCTCAACAGCGTCCCGCGGCTTGCGCGAGGCAAACCCTGCGCGCGCAAGCGGCCGGTCGGCCACCGAGGCAAAGGCTCCCCAAAGGACCGGGCGACCTGTGCGGGGCCAACCGGCCGAGCGGCCCCCTGAGCAACCACGAACCTCGGCGGCGCACGAGGACGCCAAGCCAGACCGAACCCCAACCAGCCAACGCGGCGGGGATGCCGGCCCCCCTCCACCGCAGCCGCCAGAGCGTGCCGCGCCGGCCGGCAATGCCCCGCTGCGTGGTGGCGGTAACGAGCACTTATGGGTCGAGATCGTGCGCAGGCTCAGAGATTCCCGGCCGGCGCTCGCGGCACTGCTCGAGCACGCGGCACCGGTCGAGATCGGCCCAGAGCGGATTGTGATAGCGTTCCCGGCCGGCTCCTTCCACGCACGCCAGGCAGCGGCCAGCGAGGCTCGGCAGGCGGCCGTCGTGGTGGCCGAAAAAGTGTTGGGCCAGCAGCCGAGCTTCGAGATACGCACGACGGCCGAAATCGCCGATCCGGGCACCAGCGTGAATCAACTGGAGGCGAAGGAGCGCGAGCAGCGCCGACAGCAGCAGGTGGAGCGGGCGCTCAGCCATCCGCGTGTCGTGGAGGCGCTGAAGATCTTCCCGGAGGCCAACGAGAACGTCGACGTTCGCGTCGATGGTGACTGAAGAGCCAGACCCGTGCTGGAGGAGAACCATGACGTTTCGTGGCGGAGTGGCAGAGCTGATGAGGCAGGCTCACCGCATGCAGCGAAGGATCGAGCGGCGCAAGGAAGAGCTCAAGGCGCAGACCGTCGAGGCATCGAGCGGCAACGATCGGATAACGGTGTGCGTCAACGGCGGCCAGGAGCTGGTCCGGGTGCGCATCGAGCCCGCGCTGCTCGAGCAAGAGGAGCTCTCGATGATCGAGGACCTGCTGGTGGCGGCAGCCAATGCGGCCCTCAAGAAGAGCCAGGAAATGGTGGACGCCGAAATCGAAACGGTCACGGGCGGTCTCAAGATCCCGGGACTTTTTTGATCTACATGGCTCCAAGGCGGTTGGAGTCGACACCGCGGTGGAAATCGGCACCGCGGTTCGAGTCGACCTCGGACGTGCGGGCTACGCGCCGCCCCACCCGATGCCGGAAATGCGATCCAACGTGCCCGTGAAAGACCCCATCGAGGAGCTCGTAGCGCTGCTGTCGCGTTTGCCGGGAGTGGGGGAACGCACGGCGACGCGGCTGGCCTTCTTCCTCTTGGAGGTGGAGCCAGGCTACACCCAGGGCCTGGGCGCGGCCATCGCGCAGATCCGAGAACGCGTAAGAAACTGTGAGCACTGTGCCAACTACAGCACGGAGGCCCTGTGCAGCATCTGCCGGGACGTCCGGCGCGACGCAAGGCTCGTCTGCGTGGTCGCGCGGCCCCAGGACGTTTCGGCGCTCGAGCGCGGAGCAGTCTTCCGGGGTCACTACTACGTGCTTCATGGCCTGCTGTCGCCGCTCGACGGCATGGGCCCCGACCAGCTGCGTCTCGAACCGCTCCTGACCCGCGCCAAGCAGCAGGAGCTCGACGAGGTGATCCTCGCAACACCGCTGAGCGTGGAAGGGGAGGCCACGGCGCTGTACCTCAGCCAGCAGCTGGCTTCCGAGGGCGCGCGCTGCACGCGCATCGCCAGCGGCGTCCCACATGGCGGAGAGCTCGAGTTTACGGACCAGATCACACTGACACGCGCGTTCGAAGGACGTCGCGCCTTGTAGCCTGGCCAGTGCCGGTAGGAAAACGCCAGTTCCCGTTCAGTCTATCCCTTCAAAGGCATGCAGACGTCGGGCTGGCTGCGCTTGTAGTCACGATCGTCGCGATCATGATCGTGCCGCTCGCACCGAGCGTGCTCGACGTGCTCTTGGCCGCCAATCTAACGCTTGCGCTGCTGACGCTCTTGGTGTCCATGTACATCTCGGACGCGCTGACCTTCGCCGCGATGCCCACGGTGCTGCTCGTGAGCACGCTCTATCGGGTGGCTTTGAATGTCTCGTCGACGCGTCTCATCTTGCTGCAAGCGGACGCCGGCTCGGTCATCAGGGCCTTTGGCGAGTTCGTGGTGCAGGGCAACTACCTCGTGGGCGCGGTCGTCTTCTTCATCCTGACGCTGGTGCAGTACGTGGTGATAGCCAAGGGTTCCGAACGGGTCGCGGAGGTGGGCGCCCGTTTCACCCTGGACGCGATGCCCGGCAAGCAAATGGCCATCGACGCGGAGCAACGCACCGGCGCGCTCACGCAGGATCAGGCGCACCAGCGTCGCAGAGCGCTCGAGCGCGAGAGTCAGTTCTACGGAGCCATGGATGGTGCGATGAAGTTCGTCAAAGGGGACGCCATCGTGGGTATCGTGATCACCTTCGTCAACATCCTGGGCGGTCTTGCGATGGGTGTTGGCACAAGGGAGCTCGGCGTCGAGCAGAGCCTGAGAATCTACGGGCTTCTGACGATCGGTGACGGCCTGATCTCGCAGATCCCGTCCCTGCTGAGCTCCACGGCCGCCGGAATCGTAGTGACGCGAGTAGCTTCCGAGCACGACGACGGATCGCTGGGCAGCGACATCGGCTCGCAGATGTTCACCCGGCCCAGGATCCTCACGCTCGCGGCTCTTTTCCTGGCCTTTCTGGGGCTGGTGCCGGGGCTGCCCGGCGCGCCCTTCCTTGCACTGGGCGCGCTGCTGGGTGCCCTGGCGTTGAGCCTCCACCACGCAGCGCAACAAGCCCAGCACGGAGCGAGCGCACAGGCTGCGGCCGGGCCTGCTTCCGGAGCGACTGCACAAGAGCCGGTGGTGATCGCCTTGGGTTCGCTGCTGGCGCCGTGGCTCGAGACAAGCAGCGATCACAAGCCCCTGCAGGAGCTTGGCATAGGGGGCATGCGCGAGGCCCTGGAACGCGACCTGGGCGTCACCTTGCCCGCAGTCCGCGTTCGCAAGGGAAGCGAGCTCCCAGCGGACGGATACGCGTTCATCGTGCACGAAGGGCAGCTCGGTCAGGGCCGAGCCCCGATCGACAAGCTCGCGCTCGAGCTCGCAGTGCACGAGGCGCAACAGGCCGGGCTCGAGGCTGAAAACGCCACCGATCCGGTCACGGGCAGGCCGGCCTGTTGGCTGAAGCGAAGCGCGCGCGAGCAGGCCATCGCAGCTGGCTTCAGCGACTTGTTCGGCCCGGCAGCATGGATCCGGCGCCACCTTTGGGCCGTGCTCAGACGCAACAGCTCCGAGCTCTTGGGTCTAGAAGAAGTCCAGCGCATGTTGAGGCAAGCAGAGCGCGCTTCACCCGCGCTCGTAAGCCACGTCGTACCCGACCCCATACCGCTGCCACGGCTGCGCGAGGTGCTTGGGCGGCTGCTGGATGAGCAGGTAAGCGTGCGCCCGCTGCGAGCGATCCTCGAGGCGTTGGCCACGGCCCGCGAAATCAAGGACGATGTCGCTGGCCTGACCGAGCACGTCCGGCGCAAGCTCAGCCGCCAGCTGTGTCGCCGGTATGCGCCGGAGGGAGTCCTGCGCGCCCACGGACTCGATCCCAGCCTCGAGGAGACCCTGCGCGATAGTCTGCGTCCGCGAGGAGCCGGCCCTGCGCTCGCCCTCGCGCCCGAGGAGGCGCGGGAGCTGGTCGAGGCTTTGCGCCAAGCTTGCGACCAAGACGGCCGTGGCCTCGTGCTCACCCATGCGGACCTGCGCCGTCACGTCCGGCAGCTGGCAGCAGCAAGCCTGCCGGATCTGGCGGTCCTGAGCTACGACGAGCTACCACCCGACCTGAGCGTGGAGGCGCGCCGCCCGGTCGCGATCGGAGTTGGAGGCTAGCCTCGAGTTCAGCACTCTTGTAGGTGTTCTTGGACCCGACATCCGCCTCCGAATCGGAACCTCTGCCCTCGCCGCGGCCCTCTGTCTCCGCCACCGCCTCCTGCCTCGGGCTTGCCCCGAGAAGGCGCAGCTTCGGTTGGCCGCCCAGCTATCCGACCGCCGAGATCATGGAAGAATCCCCCCTATTCTGCACCGTCGTGTAGCTAGCGGCCGTCCTCGATCTCTTCGAGGAGGTCCTCGCCAGCGATCTCGAACTCGGCCGAGCTGGCGCGGCTCTCGGGGGTGCCGGCGCTCTCGTTGGCGAGTCCTTGCTGCTCTGCCGGCCCGGCTAGGGGCTCGGTCTGCGGGAATTCGCCCGGACTGAACTCGTGATCCAGGAGCGTCGTGAGGTGGCTCTGCAACGATACCACGCGACCTTCCGGAATGCCCCCTTCGGGATCGCTTGCCAGCAGGTCCATTCCTGCCGGGGACGCAACCATGGCTTTGGGACTGGTCGCCTCGGCGGGTGCGCCTACCCGGGCCGTGGGCTCCGGCTCGGGAGGGCGCGCGCTCGGCGGCACCGGTTCCTGCAAGGCGGTCGCCCTCACGGAGGGGGGCACAGGCGGCAGATCACCCGAGCTCCGCAGCTGCTCGGTCTGGCCGAACTCACCGGGATCGAGGTCCTCGTCTAGCAGCCGCCCGAGCTCCTCCGCGCTCCAGGCTGGCCGGGACTCGGAAGACGCGGCCTCAGCGCTGGTCGTCAGTAGCTGCGCCGAGGGCGCCTGTGGCTGCGCCGAGGGCGTCTGTGGCTGCGGCTGAGAAGCCAGTGGCATGACCGCCTGCGGACCGCTGTCCCGAGGCAGTTGCTCGACGGCCGGCGGCGTTGCGCCCGCCGACTCTGGCCTGGAGACTCCCGTAGGCACGTCGGCCAAGTGCTCGCGGTCTTCCACCGCACCGGCAGCCGGCGAAGGTGTTCTCGGGGGGCGAGAAGGTCGCGCGGGCCGGGCCTGTGGCCCAGAGGTCGAACCAGGCGCGCGGGATCGCGGCGACTGAAGCCAGTTCGGCAAGCGAGGCAAGGAAGAAGCCTTCACCGTCGCCGCGATGGCTGCGGCCGCTCGAGTGCTGCTGCTCGCCAGCTGCTCCAGCTCCAAGTCGACCTCGTCGAGATCCACAGCCTGGCCGACGATCCGAGCGCGAAGGCGCTCCAGTTCCTCGGCTGTCTTGTCGAATCCGTCGAGCTCCTGGTCGATGTCCTCTAGCTTGATGGCCACGTCGCCGCCCTTCCGCTTTTCTTTATAGAACACTCGAAGCACAAAGGATAGGACCCCGCCCTCCCTAGCGACCCAGCTTCCGCAGAGCCTCGCGCGCAGCCGTGTTGCGCGGATCGAGCTCGACGGCCTTGCGGTAGGAACGCTCGGCGTGACCACGTTCATCCGCCGCGAGGTACGCACGTCCGAGTGCAGCGTGAAAACCGCTCACCCTCGGCGACAGCGCGATCGCCCGCCGGTAGGCTCGAACCGCAGCCGCCGCGTGACCCTGCGCGAGCTCCGAGGCAGCGAGGCCCGCGTAGCTGCCCGCGTGCCGCGGCGCCTGAGCGATCGCGGAGCGATAGCCCGCTGCGGCCTGCGCGTAGCGGCGGGCACGAAAGTGCTTGCGAGCGGCGTCGCGTAGCTCGGTCGCGTTTCGTGTGCCTTGCCCGGCACCGGTGGCGGGCGAACTGCCTCGATCAACGCGGCGACCAGCTCGAGCGCCCCGGTCGCTCCGCTCGAAGGCTGCTGACTTGGAGCGGTGGCCGGCCGCGACCTTTTTTCGTGTGACCCTCTCGCGTTGGGCGGCACCCCGCCCGGGCCCGCGTCGCCGGCGACGCTCGGTCAGGCGTGGCTCGCGGCGAACCCGGCCCCGGGGCGCCTGGTGCACGCGCCTGCTCGCGGTCGGTTCACGCCCGGAACTGGCAGCACCCGCCTCGGCACGAGCTCCCGCTGCGGCAGGCGCGGCAGCTGCGAGCCCCTCGACTGTGGGAGCCGCGGTTGGCTCGCGCCTCGCTGGCTCGTCCGGAGGCGAGCCCGAGGACTGTACGGTCTCGGTCTTCGCAGGCGCCTGGTGTGGCGGATCCGCCCCGGGCGACCCCTGCCCCCGCTGCTCTCGCGCGGTCGTCTCCCGAGTGCTCGACGACGCTCCTTGCGCCACTTCATCCGTCTCGGCCAAGGGGTCCACAAACGGTTGGTCATGACCGGGCGAGACCTCACGCTCCGAGTCGATTTGCTCAGCCCCGACCTGGCCGGAGTCCGGGCTTTGCGGCGGTGCGGCCTCGTCGGGGGAGCCGCCGAGCGCCACGAGCACCAAAACCAGCAGGACCGCCCCGGCCCCGGCTACGATCCAGGCCCGCTTGGGAAGGACTGCTACCGACCGAGGCCCGGCAGCTTCCCCAGCTGGCGCAGCTACTCGAGGAGGCTCTTGCGGCGGGGCCTCCAGCCGCGCCCACGGGTCCGCTTGCCCCTCGGCCGCATCCGGCTCCCCGGCCTGCACTGCCTGCTCAGCCGCAGCCTGCGTAACGCCGGACTCCCCCGGCGCGGGCTCTTGCGGCGGGGCCTCCAGCTGCGCCCACGGGTCCGCCTTGCCCGCGGCGGCATCCAGCTCCTCGGGTGTCGCTTTCGACGTACCGGCCGCCTTCGGGACCCCTGGCACGTCCGATTCAGCGGCCACGTCCGGCTGGTTGCGCGGGGTCGAGCCTGCGTCTCGGGATCGAAGCTGGGCCGGGGGCTCGCTCTCCTCGAAGGGCTGGGTCTGCCGCTCCGCAGCCTCTGGCGCCTTACTAACCGGAACCAAGTCCTCACGCAGGTGCCTTTGGGTAGCGCGCGCTCCAGTCTTGGGCTCCCCGGGCCCCAACGGCTCAAGCTCGTCCGGGTCCAGCGTTTCGGTCCTGGTGCGCCGGCGACTCGCGCCCGGAGCTGGAGGCGGCTCCACTCCCGCTAGCAGGTCCCGCTGGGTCAACTCCTGCGTGTCTGCTGTTGGACGCTCAGGACCGCTGCTGGGCTGCGCTAGATGGCCCGCGCTCGCGAAGCCGGTTTGGGCTGCTGGGCGGCGCGCCTCAGCAGCCTGAGCGGACGGGCTGGCAGAACCCGGGGTGGATTCGGAGGAACGCGCGGCTCCTTTGGGCATGTAGGGAGCCAGCACGCGCACTACTTGGCGCGCCGAAAACGGTCTATGCTTGGGATCCTTGGCGAGCAGCCCCTCGAGGAGCTTGCCTACGCCGTTCGGCAACGGGTGCTCGAGCGCGGGGGGCTCCCGCTCGCACTGCGCCTCGAGCACGTCGGCGACTCGATCCCCCCGGTACGGTGGTGCGCCGCTCAGCATCTCGTGCAGCATGCAGCCCAGCGAGTACAGATCGCTGCGAACGCTGGGAAGCCGCCCGGCGATCAGCTCGGGGGCCAAGTACTCCGCCGAGCCGAGCAGACCCGGATACGCCTCGGGATCCACCGGCGCTGCCACACCGGCGCCAAGCAGGATCACCGACGGCTCTGTGTCGTTTTCGGTGGGTCGCAGCAGCACGCGGCTGGGTCTAAGGTCTCGGTGCAGCAGGCCGCTGCGATGCAGGTGCTCGAGCCCGGCGGCGGTTTGTCCCGCGATCGACAGTGCAAGCTCCACAGGCTGCGCGCCATCTCGGCCGAGCCGTTGCGCCAGCGTCGAGCCCTGGTGGTGGTGACGAAACAGCCATACACCGTCCTCGAATCTTCCGCAGGCATGGGGCAGCGCAAGCGCGCTTGTCTTGGGAAGCCGCGACTGCCTCTGGAGCTGGCGAAACATCCTTTCGTAGCCGCTAGCCTCGAAGCCTTCCGGAAACCTGATGACGCGCAGCAAACCGGCATCCGAACACTCCGAATCCGAAGCCTGCCGATCCTGCGCCAGGTAGAGGTATCCCGACGAAAGCCGCCGTAGCGGCTCGACCACCAGGAAACGCTTGGCGAGATCGGAAGAGACGGAGCTCAATTGCGGACATGAGCTCTCGGTTTCAGAACCGCCGGTCTGGGGCGCTTCCTTACTCAATCTGTTGCCTCTCGTCGCCGACTTGGGACTGGGACCTGGAGTCTGCCAGACCCGCAGCAGAATCCCGAGCTGGAGCCTAGACCGGGGCCACACTACGGTCAACGAAGCCAAGCCCTGCGTTGCCAGGTCGGGCACGCGTGATACAAGCGAGCGTGTGACCGAGGCTGCCGTCGCTCCCCTGGCAAGGCGCTGGTGGTACGCCTCCAAGAGCGCCGGCTGGCCCAAGCTGCTGGTGCCCATGGGCTTGGGGCAGGCGATCGGCCTGTCAGGCCGCGCGCGCTTCGATTGGCCAGCCTTTGCCGTGGCCTTGTGCTTCACGTGGTTCGGCCTGCTGTTCATTGTCTTGCTCAACGACTGGGGCGACCGCGAGGTCGACTCGATCAAGCGGCGCATGTTTCCGAAAGGCTGCTCGCCCAAGACCATTCCCGACGGCATTCTCTCTGCCCGCAAGGTCCTTGCGGCGGGTGTCTGCGCCGGCGTCGTGGCTGCCGCGGCTGCGCTGTGCGGCGGAACCTGGATCGACCGACCCTGGCTCGGTCCGATGGGGCTGGGTGCCATGGGGCTGTTTCACGCGTATACGTTCGCGCCGCTGCGGCTCAATTACCGCGGGGGCGGAGAGTTGCTCGAGGCCGTGGGCGTAGGCGTGGCGTTGCCCTGGCTCAACGCCTACGCACAAAACGGCAAACTGCTTTCGCCAGCGCTGTGGGTGCTCGCAGGCAACGGCTTGCTGGCATTCGCGAGTGCGGTTGCCAGCGGCTTGTCTGACGAACAGAGCGATCGAGCCGGAGGCAAGACGACGCTGACCACCTTCCTCGGCAATGCCGCGGCCCGAACCGTGGTGGAGACGAGCACCCTCTTGGGCGCGCTCGCGTGGCTGCTAACGGCTCTGAGCGTCCCTGCCATGCAGGTGGCCGCGCTTGCAGCCGCCGTCGTCCTTTGGCACCACCACAGGTTGCGCAAGCTGAGCCCGCGCGCTGTGACCAACGCGTTTTGCGAGCACAAGCTCTACAAGCAGCAGCTGCACCGAGCCGTGTGGGGGGCAGGCGCCTTGCTGGCTGCGCTGATCGCAGTGCAAAGCCACTAGTGCCTCGCCACAGGAATCCTGATCGTTTGGCCCCAGCCCTGGCGCCCGCTGGCGGCGTTGGGACCTCCTCGAATATGCGCTGCACCGCATCGAAATGAACCGCAGTCTTCGTCGGTCCGCCTTGCCAGCGAGCCCCACTGCAG
>JAKSBK010000520.1 GCA_022361155.1 Pseudomonadota bacterium | reverse complement strand
GCGCGCTGACGGCCAGGCAATACCGGTAGAGCTCGGTCAGCTCGGGGTCTGGACGAAACAGGTGGGTGCGGCGCAGCGTGCGGCGCGTGACCATCACGGTCATTCCAGGGACGATGTAGCGTGGTTGCGTCATGCTTCGCACACCGCACCAAGCATGCCGGACACCACCGCAGCTCATTTCGCACACTTACGCTACCCGTTGTGGCGAAAGTGCCGGCGCACGCCGGCGGACGCCAACCCGGGTCGGGTCGGCGGCTTCCTCCAGGCGTCCCGCCTCCGGCAGCCGCCAACCCCGGGCGGGTTGGCAGAAAACCGACGAGCTGTTCCGGCGCGAACAGAAAACTCGGAAGCGAATGCAGCAGGACCTTGCGTGGCTAGCAAGCTGGCCCCGACGTGTCGCACGAAACCATGCGCGCGCGGTGAGGTAGACCGTTCGTGACGCGTGACATCCTCGTCCGCGAGCTGCTCGTGGTGCACGACGTATCGATCACCACCCTTGCGGCGAGGCCAGTAGCCCGGTGGAAGCGTTGATGTGGATCTTCGCCGGATTTACGTCGCACAGCTCGTGGAGCTCGTGGCCAGAGCACCGCCGTCGACACGCCACTCTTCGTCTCGCGAAACGGAACCCGCCTCTCGAGCCGGCGCGCCCGCGCTATCCGTTGCGCCTGCCAGGCGCACAAACGCCAACACCCGCCTGGAAGGGCGCGTGTTCGCTAGAGGTGGTTGCGGGGACCCTCAACCGCGACCGTATATTGGCGGCGGTCGAGGTCCCGATGGAGGTGCGGTTGGTGGCGTAAGCGGCCCTCCTCAGGCTGTGCTATTCTGGGAAGGCCTGGCAGTGGCGCCCTAGATCGGTTGCATCCCGACACCCTAGCGGGTGTGAAACATGGACCGGCCACCCTTTCACCGTCCCCGGCGTGCTGGGCGGGGACAGAAAAGGTGACCAACATGTTGAAACTCGTCGAACCGATCTGCGCACCATTCACGTCGTTGGGGGAGACCGCCCGAGTCACAGGCGTAGCTCGCTCTACCGTCCGTCGGTGGGTGACTTCGGGGAAACTCGGAGGGACATTTTGGGGCCGGCCGGTGGTGGATAGACCCAGACGACGTTGCTGAGGGCATCCGGAGAGAGCAAATCGACCCTAGATTCGATGACGTAATTCTTTCCGCTGGCGGGACGACTCCACTGCTCGCCTGGCTCAACTATCGCAGGACCGACATCCAACCCTAGCCAGATTCTATCCCGCGCGACGCGTACCGGAGCGTGAGCGCTCTCCTTGGCGGAGAGCCCTCACCACGGATCACACATGATTACTGACCAGGTCCACCTTATCGGCGACAATGCAGCCGCACGAAGGAGGTAGTAGGCGGCCATGGTTGGTGGCAAAGAGCGTATCTGGTCAGGAAGCGGGAACGCTGTGGTGCTCCTAAGCGGTGGCCTCGACTCGGCCGCCTGCCTGCATCTCCTGCGATCGCAGGGGACGAACACCCTCGCGCTCCATATCAGCCATGGCCAGCCGAGCGAAGAGTTTGAGGCTGCAGCGGCGCGCAGAGTGGCTGACCATTATGGGGTCTCGCTTGATACCCTCGCCGTCGCCGGAGGCAGCGGGTTTGAAGCAGGTGAAATCAGTGGCCGTAACGCGTTCTTCGCACTGGCGGCGCTAATGTACCGACCGTTCGAGGCGGGCGTCATCGCTATAGGAATTCACGGCGGCACACCATACAAGGATTGCTCCTCAACATTCGTTGAAGGGGCTCAGCGGATGTTTGACTTGTACACGGACGGTCGTGTCCGCTTGGCGGCTCCATTTCTGGAATGGTCGAAGGCGCAGGTGCTCGACTACTGTCGGACTGCCGAAGTGCCGGTTGACGCCACCTACAGCTGCGAGCACGGCACCAACCCCGTCTGCGGCAACTGCCTGAGCTGCAAGGATCGACAGGTCATGGCGTCGTGAGCTCTCTCGAGAACGCTCTGTCCAAGCTGGTGCGATCACGGTCGGTACGCCACCCCCTCGGGGGATCTCTGCACATGCCTCTGCTCGTCCCCTCCTTCTCAAGCAAAGGCTTCCCTACTAAGAAATCAGGCGCCTCCGTGATCGCGGAGATCTTTGAGGGCGCGGCGGAGAGCATTACCGCGTCATATCTGGTCAGCGGATACGACATACACCATGAGCTGCTCCCGTCAGCTGCAGCTTTGCCCGCTCCCGATGTGATCTTCCTGGACAGCGGCGGCTACGAGCTTCGCATAGAGCACGATCTCTCTGCTGACCGCCACGTGCCGCACTCACCTCTTGAATGGAACCGGGACACATACGACAGACTCCTCGAAAGCTGGCCGGAGCACGTTTCGGCAGCAATGGTGAGCTACGACGAGCCTGAGCTTCGGGTCCACTTGGACGCCCAGCTGGAGTCCGCCCGGGAGAGCCTGCTCCCTCGAAAGCACCTTCGAGTGTTTCTCTTGAAGCCGGAGACGACGACATCGGAGTTCTTGACGGGCGTTCTCTCAACGGTCCGTGCCGATCCCTCTCCGTTGTCTGACTTCAACATCATCGGCCTGACGGAGGAGGAGCTAGGCTCATCTCTACTTGACCGCATGGAGAACATTGCCCTGCTGAGGCTGGATTGCGATGCCGCTGGCGTCGACGTGCCAATACATATTTTTGGCGCCCTCGATGCCCTTACGACGCTTCTCTACTTCGTCTCCGGCGCAGATGTTTTCGACGGGCTTAGCTGGCTGCGATACGGATTCACAAACGGCACGGCCATTAGCCGGCGGAACTACGCGGCACTCGTTGGCACCCCAGACACATCTGATCAAAACGCTTATGCGCGCATGGTCAAAGAGAACATCTTCTACCTAGAGAGGATGAGATTGGCGATGAGCAAATTCGCAATCGACTTTGATTTCTCACGACTCGGTCCGAGTTCCACTATCGTTCGCGAAGCATTCGACGCCCTTCGCACACGGGCCAAGCTACGGAGGAGGTTGTAATGGGTAGCTCGGGCGAAGGGCATTGGGGAGGCAAACCCGGAACTCTGGCTGACAAAATTCGCCAGGCCGGGACAGACCTCGATTCTGCCGAGTACGAAGCCGCCGTCGCGTCCCTCCTGGGCGACGCGCTAAGCAACCTCAACGAACGCGATACGGAGGCTGTGGCATCTCACCTCGAGACGATCAAGAAGGCCCTTGAGAAGGACGTCGAGGGCACCCTAGACCTTCTATTTGGCGGTTCTGTCGCGAAGAACACGTATGCGGATGGCATCAGCGATGTGGATGCGATGGTCATCTTGGACGGCTCGGAATTGGCTGGGAAGAGTCCAGAGGAGGTGTGCCAGTACCTGCTGACGCGGATGCGCGAGCGCCTCCCTAATACAGTGGTTGAGCGAGACGGGTTCGCCATACGGATTGAGTACGCCGATGCGACGATCGAGCTGATTCCCGTTCTTCGCGAAGGGGGCAGTCTGAAGATCTCTAACGCTAGCTGCACCGGCTGGGCTTCGATATCTCCCGAACGGTTCTCCAGGAAGCTCACAGAAGTTAACCAAGCTTGCTCAGGCAAGGCTGTTCCCACAATCAAGGTGGTGAAGCAAATCTTCTCGTCTGTTCCGGAGAACCAACGCCCCTCGGGCTACCACATTGAGGCGCTCGCGGTGGACGCGTTTCAGGGCTACACCGGTCCTCGCACGACGAAAGCTATGGTCGAGCACTTCTTCACGGTTTCCGCCGAAGCAATAAAGGCGCCCATGACCGACACGACCGGACAGTCAGCGGCCGTCGATGACTACCTCGGTAAGCAGGGCAGCGTAGAACGCATGCTCGTAGCAAATGCGATGGCCAGAATCGCACGTCGAATTCGAGTGGCCGATGGTGCGCAGTCGGTCGACCATTGGAAGGAGCTGCTGGGCAGTGACTGACGTCGATACCAGTGGAGCGGTGCTACACCGGTATCTGCTTGCGAAGGCTGCGGTTATCGAAGCTGGCTTCGAAGACGAGGTCGCGTGGCAAGAGAATCTAGCTGGGAACGAGGTTACCGACTCGGATTTCATGCGAGAGGCCGCGTGGGTCGTGCTGTCGAGCGGAATGCGTGAGTCGGTTGTCCGAGCCAAGTTCCCGAAGATATCTAATGCCTTCTGGGGCTGGCGGTCACCCCGACGGATCACTGCGGATCGCGGCAAATGCCGTCGCACCGCTCTACGAGCCTTTAATCATCCAGCCAAGATCGACGCCATCCTCGACATCTGTGAGACCGTCGACCGACGAGGCGCAGCGGCCATCCTGACCGATGCGCGCGCCAAAGGTGTGCAAGAACTTTGCGCGCTTCCGCACATTGGTCCGGTGACCGTCTTTCACCTGGCCAGGAACCTCGGGTTCATGGTTTCGAAACCTGATCGGCACCTCCAACGTATCGCAGTCGCGCTAGCGGCTCCCTGCGTAGCCTCCTTATGTGGGACAGTGGCTGAGCAGTCTGGCGATCCTGTTTCGGTGGTAGATCTAGTTCTTTGGCGCTACGCGACGATACAGCACGACTATGTCCGGTTCTTCTCTCGCGCACGTGAGTCTTCAGCCGCCGCGAGTACCTCCGCGCTCTCGCTTTCGGACGCTTCCATCGGCTGAACCCGAGCGGTGACCGGCGGGCCCGCTGGCGCGGACTCGAAATCCGGCTCAAAGCGGCCCGCTTGAATGCGCTCCCGCGCTCGTTCGAAAGCCTCATTGTCCGTGCTCGGCAGGACAGCGTTTAGGTCGCTGTATCGAGTTGCCAGACTACCGATCTCCGCAATCAGTACATCGCGGGCGTATTGGGGGCCCGTAATGCACCGAAGTGCGCGTGCATCGTGCCGGAGCTGTGTCCACTGCCGTCCGGCGGCATCATGTCGGCCGGAAGCCTCCTGAACTCCGAACGCCGCGGCGACGCCTGATATCGCGTTTGCGACAACCGTAACCGCTCCGATCCAACCGGGCAGGCCGACTGCGACAAGTAAGCCGGCAACTCCGGCGACGGCAGAGCATCCGACCAACATCCACTTCGTAGTCTTGCTCTTGGCCGCGGCGACTTCGAAATGCGCCTGTGCGTTATAGAGCGCGTTCTCTTCGATCCGCCGGATTTCGTGCGCGATTTCGACAGGGAGGTCTGCATCTCCGCCTCTGGAGTCTGAGCTTGGGTTCATGGCCATTCTCCGTCGATCCTAGGTGTCCTCAAAAAAGCCATGGTCGACGCGGGCGATCTCCACCGTCTCGCCGCGTTCGACACCCACACCATGGTCGATCATCAGCGAGGCCAGCTGGTCCCCGTCGATGAGGACGATTCCCTCGCGACGGTCCGAGAACTGTCGAGCTCCACTGGCGAAGTAGCCCGTGGTGATGAACAGGCCTTTGGTCGCGTTGCGGTCGGTGAGTGCGCCGAAGAAGGCCTGGATGTCTTTGCGCTGG
>JAKSBK010000519.1 GCA_022361155.1 Pseudomonadota bacterium | reverse complement strand
TGGCCGACCTGTCGATCCCCTTTGAGCACCTCCCTGCATTCTTCACCGAATTGCGCGCACTCTCATCGAACTTCGATCGTCCCACTGCAAAAAACATCCCCTTTTTCAGCCCCTGCCCCAATTCCATCGCCACCACTTTTTTGAGAAGTTACTGTAGGAAGGCATAAGTAGCCGGAAGCATTGGATATGGCTGCTTGGCCACTGGGAACGCTTAGGGGGTGACGCCGAGCAGGTCGAGGGCGCGGCGCTGC
This sequence comes from Pseudomonadota bacterium, assembly GCA_022361155.1. Lineage (NCBI taxonomy): Bacteria > Pseudomonadati > Pseudomonadota > Pseudomonadota bacterium. Next base: position 4,589 of record JAKSBK010000519.1, on the reverse strand, counting down.
AGGTTGGTGGGCAGCGTGGTTTGGTCGAAGGACTCGGCGTTTTTGATGCGGGGTTGGATGCGGTTTTTGGTGAGGGTGGCCAGGTCGGCGAGCAGGGACTGGAAGCTGTGTACCGTTGCCCCTTCGTCGGTGCGCTTGCGCTCGGCCTTGCGCTGGGCTCGTGCGGAGCGGACGGCGGGCGCGACGGGCGAAGTGCGCTCGGCGTGGGCCTTGTCGTCGTCGTCGAAGAGGATAGGGGCGAGGGCCTGTCGCATGTGCCACTCGAGGTAGTAGGCGAGCATGCACAGCAGCACGTGGGCGCGCACCCGGTTTTCTTTGTGGTGGTAGATGGGTCGCAGCTTGAGGTCGACGGTCTTGAGGCTGCGAAAAGCGCGCTCTACGCTGGCCAGTTGCTTGTACGAGCGGACGACCTCGGGGGCCGAGAGCCGGTCTGTAGCGACGCTGGTGCGCAAGACGTAGATGCCATCGAGGGCGGCTTCCTCGGCGATGCGGGCTTCATCACGCGTGTAGCGGAAGCTCTCGGCCGTGACCGACAGGACGAAGTGTTTACCCACTTTGAAGCGACCGAGCAACTTGCCGACGCGCAAGCCGATCTTGTCCTTTCCGCGCAGCGGGTTTTTCTTGCGGGCGGTAGCTCGCACCACCTTGTCGAGCTCGCGCTCGGTGGCCGCGAGCAGCTCCTGACGCTTGCGGGCGCGCTCGGTGGCAAGCAGCGGGTTTCTGCAAACAATCAAACGCTCTTCGGGGTAGCGCGGGTCGTGCACTTCTCCCAGGTCCCGTTCGTCGAACAGGGACAACTGCAGGCTGCCGGCCTGCACGAGCGCCTGGATGGCCGGTGCGCGCAATGCGCTGATCCAGTCGAGCCCTTCGACGTCGCGCAGCTCCTCGCGGATGCGGGCCTCGGTGAGCATGCCGCGGTCGCCTACAAGCACCACGCTCGACAGAGCAAAGCGCTCGCGGAGCTTGCGGATCTGCGGGCCGAGCGTCCTAGGGTCGCCGACGTTGCCCTCGAAGACTTCGACCGCCACCGGGCAGCCTTGTGCGTTGCCCAACAGCCCGACCTCGATCTGCGGTTTGCCCTTGTGGCCGTCGCGCGAATAGCCGAGCTTGGCCAGCGGACAGCAGCGGCCCTCGAAGTGCGCCGAGGTCAGGTCGTACAGCACCTGCGCGCCTTCGCCGAGGTGGCGCCGAGCCAGCTCTTGCTCGATCGGTTCCTGACGCTCCAGCAGGGCATCCATGGCCGCGTACAGGTCATCCTCGTCGGCCTGCTCGACGTCGAGCTGCTCGCCCAAGGTGCTGCGCAGTGTCTCGGCGCCAAGCCCGCGTGCGGTGGCGAGCTTGGAGCCTGGGAAAAGCACGCGTGCTGCGATCATCGCCTCACACAGCTTGAGGCTCTTCGGGTCCTCGAGTCCCAGCAGCGCATCGAAGCGCAGCTGTCGCATCGTGCCCAGCACCGCCGCGACGTGTCCGTGCGGTCGCGACCTAACGATGTCGAAGGCTTCGGTGAGCGGCGCCGCAGCGCGGCCGCCCTTGAGCACGGCGCGCAGGGCCTCGACCTGTTCGGCGGGCCAATCGGAGAGGTTGGCGATCGTGCGTTTGCGCACCTTGCCGCCCTCGCGCCAGCCTTCGCGCAGCAGGATGGCGGGCCGGGAGCCACGGTTGGGGACGCGCTCGACATACATGGGAACTGTATATCAAGCCCCACCAGCTAATGCAAGCATACTCATGCATTTTACATGGGAACACTCCCGCCCCCGCAAAACAAAAAAACCCTGTGATTCCAAACCTATGCCCCAAATCACCACTCCAATTCAGGGGGAACTTCAGACTAGGAGACATCCAAGCGTCGACAAACAGCACAGCGTTCTCACGGCTGCTCCCCGCCGGGGCTCGACGGCAGCCGAGCCGGCCCTACCCGGGCGTGGCTAGCGTACGGTTGCTATGGAGTCCAGGGAGATCTCTCTGGCACGGGAAATCTATCTGGCGACACCCACGATCTCTCTGCGATCTATCTGGGACAGGATCTATCTGAGACACCCCACCCGACAGCATGATCCGGAGCGTGGCGGATGCCAGCCCGCGCGATGGGTGTCCCCGGATACCTCATCCGCGATGGGTGTCCCCGGATACCTCATCCCCGGATACCTCAGTCCTCGGTACGCGCTTTGAGCGCGCCCCTTGACGCCGTAGAATCTGGTGTGTGCAGTCCTTCGACCTGGGCCAGTTGCCACGACGATCGCTCCTCACCGGCGCGGGCTTCACCAAGAACTGGGGCGGCCACCTCGCCACCGAGCTATGGCCGCTACTCGACAGCACGCCGGTCGTGAACGGAAACCCAGCGCTGAGAGGGATTTTCAGAAAGCACCTGGGAAGCTTCGAGGATGCATTGACCGAGGCCCGCCATGCCATCCCGGATGGAGCCGTGAGCGCGGAGGAAGTGGCACAGCTCGAAAGGGACATCGTTTCGATCTTCATGGAACAGGAGCGCACCATCAACGCGCAGCGAACGCCTTCGCGGCTGAACGAATCTATGATCCAAGAGATGCTCAGCCTGTTTGCGCAAGGTCCAAGCACGCCCCCAAAACTATGCCAGGAGTCAGACACGGGGTATATTTTCACGCTCAACCAAGACCTGCTCGTCGAACGGATCGCTGTCGATGGGCACATGTACCATCAACCCGTCACACCGGGGGTGGCGCCGCGCACGTCGCCCAGCGAGTTGGGGCGTGACGATTTCCGACCTGACAACGACCGACACCTGCGTGAAACGCGGCAAGTACCGAACACGCCGAGCATGACCCTGCGTGGCAACCTGAACTACATCAAGCTCCATGGTTCCTACGAGTGGCGCAGCGCCGACCGGCCCGCTCTTGTAGTCGGCGGAATGAAGGAAGACACTATCGGGACGTTTCCTGTGCTGCAAGTGTACCTCGACATCTTCAGGCAGGTTTGCTGCAGCGGTGGGCTCAAGCTCATGGTGTGTGGATATGGGTTCGGCGATCCGCATATCAACCAGATAATCGCGACGGGCGCGAGAGATCACGAGCTCACAGTATTTCTGGTTGATCCGCGTTCGCCACAGCAGACCAAGGACGCTCTTGATCGCGGCGGTCAGGACGGCGCCGCCATTTGGAGCGCGATCACCGGATGGTCAACGAAGCCGCTTCGGGACACCTTCCCTCCACCGTCTGGCGAGCATCGAAGTCCCGAGTATTGGCGCATACTCGAGCTTTTCTTTGACTGGAACGCTCGCACGTAGCGTGCCACGAGTACTCCACGGTTCCACTCAAATCGAAGCCGTGCACTCACGATTCAGCAGGGGCCGGACGAAACACGTTCGAGTCATGACAATGCGCAATTCGCTGATTGTGGCTGGCCCGCTTGTCTGTTATTAGCAGCCATGGTCCCGGAAAGCTCGAGCGACTTTGAGTGGACCGTCGTCGAAGGAGTCGGTGAGTTCGTCACAGCCGTCGCCGCGTTGTCGAAACGCTGGAACACTAACGACGCGCATGATTTTCGCCTGTGGTGGGCGCGATCCCGATTTGGGGCCAATCGGGGTGGCGTAAGTAGTTGAAATTGGATCGTTCTTGAGGGGGGGATCGACAAGAACGACACGGAAGGCTCTCCTTGGGTTGCATGACCGAGGAGAGTTCCGTGTCGAACAACCTGCGTGAGCAGATCCAGCAACAAATAGCGGCTTTTGGTGAACTGGTCGAGGCCCATCTCAGTGTCTGGTCCAAGGCACGCACGCCTGTGGAGTTCCGGGAAATGGAACTGGACGTGGCGAAGCGGTGTCGGCAGCTCAGCGACGGGATCACGGCATGCGTTTTGCAAGATACCGTTTCCGACCCGTCGTTCGAGAGGGAGGTGTCGGTGGCAGCGCGGCAGGGAGGGCTGCTGCGGCAAGGAGGTCGACGGGACGTGACGGTAACGCTTGTGGGCGGCAGCAGGGTGCGATTGACCCAGCTTGAGTACTTGAAGCGTAACGGCCGCCGCAAGCGACGGGGCAGGCCGCGCACAAAACGGGGCAAGAGCGGCACCGGGTTGTATCCGTGCCTGGCGGCGTTGGGGATCTGCTTTGGTGTGACGCCGGCGCTAGCGGGCGAAATCTGTGCTCAGGTGGCCGACAGTGATTCGGTCCGAGCAGGACGCTCGGCGTTGGCTCGCCGTGACATTGATTTGGGGCACAAGCAGACCCTACGCATTGTCAACGGCTTTAGCGCTCGCGCTGTGGCTCAGCGCCAGGCATGGCTGCTTCAGGCACGACAACGCCAAGCTGCCAAAAGCGCTGTCAAGGGCATGCGAGTGGTCGTGGCTACCGACGGGGGCCGGATACGTGAGCGACACTACAAACAAGGCCGACGCCGAGCCAACGGCCACCGCAGCTACGACGCTCCGTGGTGTGAACCGAAGCTGCTGGTTGTCTATCTCATCAACGACCAGGGTAAACCTCAACGTTGCATATTTCGCGATGACGGAGACGCAGAATGGCTAGCGATGGTCGGTAGAAGGTGGTCAGGCTGCTATCCGAGATTGTGGCAGATACTTTTCGAGCTCTTTGCGTACAGCGGGGTTGTCACTGACGCTCA
>JAKSBK010000518.1 GCA_022361155.1 Pseudomonadota bacterium | reverse complement strand
GGCGGCCCGGAATGGGCACGGCAGGTTTGCTCAAGAGTTACGAGAGCTTGTAGACCGCGCCAAGGAGCGAGCGAAGGCAGCCGCCTCGGCACCGGGCCCGAAGCCCATCCCGATGGCCCAGCCGAGAGGCGAGTTGGCGGGCCTCCTGACGGTCGGCTACCCGAAGACCCGCATCGCCGACATGGCGCTTGAGGACGATCTCCACCAGCGGATCGATCGCGTGCTCGTCGAACAGCGACAGCGCGATCGCATTCGCGAGCATGGGTTTGCTCCGCTCCGGAAGCTCCTACTCGTGGGACCGCCCGGCACCGGGAAGACGATGACCGCCGCCGCGCTGGCAGGAGAGCTGGGCCTGCCCCTGTTCACCATCCAACTCGACGGTCTGATCACCAAGTACATGGGCGAGACCGCCGCCAAGCTGCGACTCGTCTTCGACGCGATTCAGGGGACGCGCGGCGTCTACCTCTTCGACGAGTTCGATGCCCTTGGGGGACAGCGCGGCGGTGCGAACGACGTCGGTGAGATTCGACGCGTGCTGAACTCCTTCCTGCAGTTCCTGGAGATGGACGATTCGGACAGCTTGGTGATCGGCGCGACGAACCACGTGAAGCTGCTGGACCGTGCGCTCTTCCGCCGCTTCGACGCAGTCCTCGAGTACGCGCTGCCCTCGAAGGAGATCGCGACGAAGGTCATGCAGGCGCGCCTCGGCCTACTCGACACGGGGGACATCGACTGGTCTCATGCTGTGGCAGCGGCCGAATCTCTCAGCCATGCCGAGATCACTCATGCGTGCGAGCAAGCAGCGAAGAACGCGATCTTGGAGCACACCACCAAGGTCCGAAACGATGAGCTCGTCACCGCACTCAAGGAACGACGCAGCACGCATCCGTAACCCCCGAGGAGGAGGCTGACCGATGGCATCCCCTCGGAACCGACGCCACATCATCGTCCCTGGCGATCCGACCGTCGAAAAGTACACGCCTCATCCGCGGAAGATCGAGGTCAAGAAGCCGCCCGCGCCCGCGAGCAGACCGGCGCACGGCGCTGCGCTGAAGCAATCATTCGAAGATGCGGCAAGCGAGGGCGCCGAGCGACGCAAAGAGGCCGAAGACGCCGGTATCAAGGTTCACGGCGCCATCCCTGGGCTCTACGTCGAGTTCGAGAGTCGGCCCGGCGTGAAGCTGAAGCTGAGTAGCCTCGAAGACGCTCGCGCAGGCATCGAGCTCGTCGCGGTGACCGAGACCAAGACGAATGAGGCCGAGCCGAAGCGTGTGCAGCACGCGACCGTGTTCGTTCCGGACGGCAAGGTGAAGCACTTCGTCTCCCGGTTCGAGAAATACGCGCAGACGGCGCCGAAGAAGAAAGGCGAGCGCCGCCACGAGGAGATGATCGATCCGGTCGCGACCCTGCGTCTCGCGACCCTACGCGGCCTGTGGACAGACGCTCCGGACGCCTACCCCGGCTGAGAACGAGAGCATCTGGTGGGAAGTGTGGCTGCGCCGGCACGACGGCAACGAACTCGCGCGTTTGATGGAGTTTGCATTGCTCCAGAAGCTCGACGTGAGCGAGCGGCGTCTTCAGTTCGATGAACGCATCGTGACACTCGTAAAGGCAACGCCGAACGAACTCGCCAGCTCCATCGACGTGCTCAACGACGTTGCGGAGGTCCAGCGCGCGAAGGAGACGGCAGCCGTGTTCGTGGACATGGGCCCCGACGAACAGGCCGACTGGGCGAAGGAGCTACTTGCGCGCGTGACGTCGCCGGGCGGCGACGCGCCGGCTGCGTGCATTCTCGACACGGGTGTGAACCGCGGCCATCCGCTCCTCGAGGTCGCGGTGGCTGCCGAAGACTGCACGGCAGTTGATCCGACGTGGGGCCATCACGACGACGGAGGCGGTCCCGACATGATGGGGCACGGAACGCAGATGGCGGGGTTGGCCCTCTATGGCGACCTCACTCCTGTTCTCGCTGGATCTGAGCCGGTGCATCTCCAGCACCGCCTCGAATCCGTGAAGATCCTGCCACCAAACGGAGCAAACCCACCAGAACTCTACGGAACCATCACCGCTGAAGCCGCAAGCCGCGTCGAAGTCCAGGCACCCGACCGAGCCCGCTGCTTCGCGATGGCCGTCACTGCCACCGACAAACGGGACCGAGGCAAGCCGACTTCGTGGTCTTCTGCCGTCGATGCGTTGGCGGCGGGTCGCGTGTTCGACCAGACGACACAGGGTTTGGTCTATCTCGATGACGACGGCGATGACCACCATTGGCGTCTCTTCGTCGTCAGCGCCGGCAATGTCGATGGGAACTCGCTCGCAGTCGCCCATCTCGACCAGAGCGACACAGACCCCGTGCACGACCCGGCGCAGGCGTGGAATGCCCTAACCGTCGGCGCATTCACCGAGCGGATCTCCATCCAGGATGCGTCTTGGCAGGGATGGGAGCCCGTCGCGGCGGCTGGCGACCTATCTCCGTGGAGCACCACGTCGGTCACGTTCGCCAAACAGTGGCCCCTGAAGCCCGACGTGGTTTTCGAGGGGGGAAACGTCGTGCGCAACAGCAAGGACGAGGTGGACTTCCCCTGCGCCGATCTCTGTCTCCTGTCCACCCACTTCAAGCCTGCCGAAAAGCCGTTCGTCGTTTCCTACGCGACCAGTGCTGCCACGGCCCAGGCTGCACGGATGGCTGCGACCATCAAGGCCCAGTATCCAGACCTCTGGCCCGAAGCTGTCCGCGGCCTGATTGTGCACTCAGCAGAGTGGACCCGGGCCATGCAGGGGCACCTTCGTGGTGCCGGTGGCAAGCGCGAGCGCGAGATGCTCGTGCGGCGGTACGGCTTCGGCGTCCCGCGACTCAGTCGGGCCCTGCGCAGCGCGAGCGACTCCCTCACGCTCATCGCCCAAGGCTCGATCCGGCCCTTCGCGCCCGGGGACAAGGACCCGAAGAAGCGAACCATGGGCGACATCCACTTCTTCGAATTGCCCTGGCCGACGGATGTCCTGCAGAGCCTCGCGCTCGTGCCGTCCTGATGACCCAGGAGGGCAAACGGCAGGAGAATTCGAACATCAGCCTGGACGAGCACCTGGTCAGGTACTGCTGGTCGGACAACGTCAACTCGTACTGCGAGATAGACGGGTTCGAGAATTACTTCAGCAGCCGTGCCTACTGGACCACGCTGGGCGGGGGTACGAGCCTCAATGTTCCGATCGATGTGGCGTGCACGCCGGGGAGTACCTACTATCTGATGATGAGCGTGCATCCCAACTACTTCATGTGGTTGGCAAACCGGCCGGCGGTTCCCGCGTGCCCGGAAAACCAGAGCGGTCAGTGCTGCGACCAGTACGCGCTGCACTACGAGATCAAACAGGTGGACGACGGCTTTCCTGCGTCACCCTGAGCCTGTGGGGATTGACTGGGCCCCCGCTCCGGT
>JAKSBK010000517.1 GCA_022361155.1 Pseudomonadota bacterium | reverse complement strand
GCAACCGGGTGCTTCTGGTGGTGATTACCGCGGACCGGGGTCTGTGCGGCGGTTTCAACAGTAATATTGTAAAGATGACGCAGGAACTGATCGAAGAAAACAAGGATAGAGATATTTCACTGTTTATCGCCGGGAAGAAGGGTTTGGATTTTTTCCAGAGCCGGCCGTATCCAATTGAAGACAAATACCTAGGCTGGACTAAAGATTTTAGTTATCTCAAGGCTGTCGAAATTGGCGAAATGCTGACCCAGTTGTTCGTCGAAAACAAGACGGACCGTATTTACATGGTGTACAACGAGTTCAAGTCTATTATCCAGCAGGAAGTTATCCGAGAACAACTGCTCCCCATTGTTCCTGAAGACATAAGCGGAGATGATACGACCGATTATATTTTTGAGCCGGATGGGGAAACCATCCTGGAAGACTTATTAAAGAGGTATATGACGACGCAGATTTACCGTGCGTTTCTGGAGTCCAGCGCCAGCGAACATGGTGCTCGGATGACAGCGATGGATGCCGCCAGCCGTAACGCCAAGGAAATGATTGGCAAGCTGACACTGTTTTACAATCGCACCCGGCAGGCGTACATCACCAAGGAATTGATTGAAATTGTGAATGGGGCAGAAGCGCTTAAGGGCTGAGGTCACACCAAATTATCAAGTAAAGGAGCTAGGAATGAATACAGGAACCATCACGCAGGTCATCGGGCCCGTTGTGGATGTCAGCTTCAAGGACGGGGAACTGCCCGCTCTTTACAACGCCATCCATATCAAAAAGACAGGCGACAACGGCGGTGGCGAAGAAACCATCACCCTGGAAGTGGCCCAGCATCTAGGCGACAGCTCGGTTCGAACGGTGGCCATGCAGCCCACCGACGGCTTGGTGCGCGGTATGGATGCAATCGATACCGGAAAACCCATCTCGGTGCCCGTGGGTGAAAAAGTTTTGGGACGTATCCTGAACGTTATCGGCGAGCCGGTGGACAAAAAGCCGTCGGTTCAATCTGATGAAACCTGGAGTATTCACCGCGATGCGCCGAGCCTGGAAAACCAGGACACTCAAATGGAAATGCTTGAGACCGGTATCAAAGTTATTGATCTACTTGAACCGTACTTGAAAGGCGGAAAGACCGGCCTTTTTGGCGGCGCCGGTGTGGGTAAAACCGTATTGATCATGGAGCTCATCCGGAACATCGGTGCCGAACACGGTGGGTACTCTGTATTCTCCGGCGTGGGTGAGCGGACCCGTGAAGGGAACGACCTCTATCACGAAATGAT
>JAKSBK010000516.1 GCA_022361155.1 Pseudomonadota bacterium | reverse complement strand
GGGACAGGAAGATCAGTTGAATGCACTCGGCCTCGTAACCAATGCCGTTATTCTCTGGAATACGTTATATATGCAGGCCGCACAGGAACACTTACAGTCTGAAGACATGACAATTCATCCAGAAGATCAAGCTCGGCTCTCACCCCTTCAACATAAGCATCTCAATGTACTTGGACGCTTTTCCTTTGCCTTGGCCGACCCCATCGCCAGTGGCGAATTGCGGCCTCTTAATCTTGAACCTTGGGATGTGATTGCTTAGCGTAGGTTTTCGTGTGCGACACGGCAAGCCGTGTGAGTAGTTGTTACACAATAGTAAATGATGTAACCCGGTTTTCTGCGACCGGTCCCTTACCAGAGCGTGCGTCGCTGGCAACGGCGGGGTGCGAAGCCTCTGAGACAATGTAGCCTCGTCCATCAGGACGGCAACTGTATTCGTGAGAACAGGTTGCGACTGCTAGCACCAAGGCGGTCGGGAGCTAAGGTCAAATGGTATGGTCAACATATGTGAATCGCTGATAATCGTCGTCAGTACGAACAAGCCAAAGGTGCTGACAGGCTTGGGTCAAAAAGGCAAGTGGTCAAGAGTAGAAGCTGCGAAATCTTCTGCCGCAGATGTAGCACCACCGGCGAAAAGGCGGGACCTAACCCATTCATTGCTACTCATTCGGAACGTGGTAAGCTCGTATTCCTCCCATGGCAGTTCTTTTGGGAAAGTGAGCCGTGAGGCGAGCCGAAAGGAATGCAGGTAAAGGAGGATGGAAAAAGCGAACGTCGCCTTGTAACGAGGCGAATAGAGATTGAGCATCAGCAACATTATCTCACACGAAAGTGGGCAGACTTCCATCTGGTATCTCATCACAAAAGAGTTTGGGAATCCGTCCCAGGAGGGAATGCAGGATGACAGCAACAGTGAAAAGAGCAGTCTCGTTGTTAGCTGACGCACCCTCACACGATGCAGTGACGTGGCACGCCGTCGATTGGCGTAAAGCAACACGCAACGTGCGGCGGCTCCAAGCGCGTATTGTGAAAGCGGTGCAGGCCGGT
>JAKSBK010000515.1 GCA_022361155.1 Pseudomonadota bacterium | reverse complement strand
TCCCCAATACTCCTCGTCGTCGCGCCTCGCCAGCGGTGCCCAGTCCTGACCGAAACACACGAGTTATTCTTCCGCGGGCCCTAAGGCCCATCCAAGAATGACTCGATCGGCTGCGGCCGTGCAGGGCCGCGCGCTCGCGGCCTTCGTCCTCGCAGAACGCGGCCGGAATCGTGTCCGGCGCTACCATGACCTGCGCCCGGCCGGCAGGGGAAGGTCAGATGGCTAGCGGCACATGGTCGGCTGGCCCTAGATGCCGCCGAAGCCTGCGAAGCCGCCACCGAAGCCGCCACCGAGGCCACCGAATCCCCCAAAGCCACAGGGTCCAGACGATTCGCAGCCGTTGCTGGGGTTGCGGTCGCAGTCCAGCCACCCTGCGTTGCAGCGTCCGATCCAACACAATCCGTTCATGCACCGCCCGCTCGCATTGGGTGGCTGGCAGCGGTTGCCACAGAAACCGCAATTGTTTTCCGAGGTGTGTAGATTGGCTTCGCAACCGTTGGCGCTCGAGCCGTCGCAGTCGGCATGGTTCGGGGCACAGGCTAGAATCGCGCAGGCGCCGGTCCAGCAGCTCGCGGTGGTACGGCTGTCACCGCAGGGCTGTTCGCATGCGCCGCAATGGCCCGGCGTGTTCAGCGGTTGCTCGCAACCGTTGCTGGGCTCCTCGTCGCAGTCAGCGAGCCCAGGTAAACAGCGCTCGACAACACACTGTCCATCTTCGCACACGCCGTGGATCGCTCCCGGCAGCAGGTTGCAGTCGTAGCCGCAAAAGCCGCAGTGCCGGCTTGATAGCAGCGTGTTGGTCTCGCAACCATTGCCGGGGTTGAGGTCGCAGTCGCCGCGGTTTGGGCGGCATGCGCCGGGGACGCATTGCCCGTGCACGCAGCGCGCCCCTGCAAAAGGAAAACGGCAACGCACTCCACAGGCGCCACAGTGCTGGAGCGTCTGGAGCGACTGCTCGCAACCGTTGTCGCGGTTTCCATCGCAGTCCGCCGTGCCAAGGCTGCAAGACAAAGGCCCGACGGAGCCCGGGCTTTCACCGGCACCGGAACTGCCGCCCCGTCCGTGCGCAGCTCCGATCCGCCCGTGCGCAGTGCCGGCGGTGCCGGAGTCGAGGGCGCTCGTACCCCCCGCATGGACGGGGTCGGTCGCGGCCGCATGGGCACCTGCAGTCCCGTGGTTCGCTCCCGTACCACCGGCGTGGGCGCCGGCTTGCCGGTGCCCAGAGCCACTTGTCCCTACACCGTGTCGGCTATCTCCGACGCACGCGCAAAGAGACACCAAAACCCACACGCCAGCGCGCGCGCCATCACTTCCCATGACCTGAAGTACGCGCGCTCGAGCCGAAACTTGAGGTGCCGCGCCGAGGATTCCCTAGCCCATGTTTGACAAAACCCGGATCGGACTTCCGGCCGCGAGCACCAGTACCGCTTGGGTGCTAGTGGGCGCCAGGGCTGGGGCCAAACGATCAGGATTCCTGTGGCGAGGTACTAGCACATGGTGACGCAAGCGGTGTCTCAGGGGGGTCACTTGACGTGCTTGAACACCCGCTCTTGCAGATCGGCGACGCGGTGCTCGACCGGTGCTAGCGGCGGGAGCTGGTTTTCGGGCCTGTCGAGGTAGAAATAGGCCGTGGCGGACACGTCGTCGCTCCGATAGAAGTTCGTGGACGCCTTTGCTGGGAACTCCTCGCTCTCGAGGGCCGGTGGATTGTCCATGTCGAGCCAGCGCTTGCTGGCTTGCATGCCGTCCTTGGCTACGTAGGACCATAGGATCCGGATATCCGCACCCTGTTTCCGCATTTTTAGAAGCGCGGCCTTCTGGGCGTTTCCAATCTGTTGAATGGTCACCCTTACATCTTTGTGAAAGTACACGGGATCCAGGGTATGATAGCGATAGAATGCATACAGGTCGTTCTTGCGATCGGACAGAACCGAGCCTTGAATGCGGGTGGTGAACTCCCCCTGACCCCAACCGGAACCGATATAGTCCTCCGTGCCGGTCCCGACGAGTGTCGGATAGGTGGCGTCACCGTCCAGATAGATTTTGACCTCGCCCTCTCCGAACCAGGTCCCGCGGTAGGCCTCGGCGCCGATAACACCTATGTTGGCGCCCAGGTAGCGGCCCCGGCCGGTCAACCGTGGCAGTATTTCGAAGTCCTCCCCCAGCGACGTCTTGCGATTGCGGTTCCAGTAGGCATGGAAATACAGTACGTCATCCGCGTGGGAAGGCACCTGAAGAAAGTCGATCTTATAATAGAACATCAGAACGGCATCGGACTCGTTCGTGATCTCGATTCGGGCTCCCTTGCGGTAAGGCATTGGTACGAAGCAGTTGAAGGATCGACCTTCCGGAGATGAGAACAGGGCGCTCGAAAAGGGGCGCATCACGCCGAGCCCGGTGCCAAAGAAGTCCGAGAAGGGAACCGACACCGCCGGAGTCGACGCATCGTCCCAGTACATCTCGAGCTTGATCTTGCGCCGGTTGATGGGCGTCCACTGGCTCGAATTGGCCGACCAGATCTTCGTGATGATGCCCGCGCCCTTCTGGTTGAAGATCACCTTCTTTTCACCCGGCGCGATCAGCACATAGGCATCGCCTTTGGCGCCCTTGTTGCTCTTGCCACCAGCCCCTTTTGTGGCGGTAGGGTTCTCGGCGCTTGCCCACCGGGTGCGAACGCCGGGCGGGGCCGCCAGGAAGTACGTGCGAATTCGATCGGGAGCAAGGCCCTGACGCGCCTTCGCATGCACGGGCGCGTCCGGACGTTTGGTGTGGGGGGCGCAGCCAGCTCCAAGTATGAGCGTGGCCAACATGGCCGCGTACGTTCTCATGGGCGTTCGGGGTAGCGTCGGCATCAGGCAGCTCCTTTTTCGTTGCTTGCCGCGGACTCGATGGTTCGGACGCAGATTACGCGCCAGGGCAACTCCGGCGGCCTGGCGTCCTGGTCAGGGTTGGCACGCCCGGAGGGATTCGAACCCCCGACATTCGGATCCGAAGTCCGACGCTCTATCCAGCTGAGCTACGGGCGCAGGGAATGATTTCAACGAGTTAGCTGTGTCAATGAGCGGGACCGGAAGCCCTTGTAGCAGCAGCGTAGCTAACTGCACCGTCTTCCGGCTGGGGACACACCGATACCACGTCGCCTCGGGGCCGCGCCAGGTCGACCTGCACACGGTCGAAATCCGACTCCATGAAGAGATCGGGCCGCAAGTGGGCGTAGCGCTGGGTCGTCGTGACACTGGAGTGCCCGAGCACGGCGGAAAGCTTCTCGATCGATCCACCCGAAAGCACCCAGTGCGACGCGAAACTGTGACGCGTCGCCTGATACCAGGTCATTTCCTCAAGCTCGCAGGTCCGCAGTGCGTCTAAGAGGTGTCGCCGCAAGGTGTGCTGACGAATGAAGGCTGCCGGGCGACCCGGGCGACCGCCGCGGGTCGGGTGGGGCGGCTTGAACAGCAATCCCGCGCCTCCCGTGGCGAGCCTCCACTCCGAGAGGATGGGTGATAGCGACTTGAGGATCGGCACCACGCGAGCGTCGTCATCCTTGACCGGCCCCAGCCGCCCGTCCTGCACCTGCTGCCGCACGTGTAACCTGCGGGCCTCGAGATCGACATCTTGCCACTCCAATCCGAGAATCTCGCCCGTTCGCAAACCCGCCAGCGCTCCGACGGCAAACGCTACCCGACACGGTTCGGGCATGTTCAGGAACACCCTGCGGATGTCTTCGGACCGCTCCAGGAACGGCACGCCGCGAGGGTCTAAGGCCACCCGATAGAGGCGCCTCGTGGATCGCGGGAGTGTACTCACGGGATTCACTCCAACGAATCGCTGCTCCACGATGTCAGAGAAGAACGTGGATAGCAGTCGAATGCAGAGGCCCACCGTGCCGGGGGAAAGACCTTCAAGTAGCTTCTGCTCGATGAACTTGCGAATGTTGGAAGCATCGACTTCCCCAGGTCTCATGCGTCCAAAAAACGGCTTCAAGTGCTTCCGCCACCTGCTCCCGTCATCCTTGGCCGCTCGGTGCGTATGCATGCGACGCTCAAGCCAACGATCCGCGAGCTCCTCCAACCTGGGCTGCGACCGTGGGTCAGGCGCCAACCCCACCTCGCCCGCCCTCACCTCGTTCACAATCCTAGCCAGCGCCCGTTCGGCAAAGTCGCGAGTGGCGAACCCTCCTTTGGTGCGACGCTGGCTACCGTCCCACCAGGCAATCGTGAAACAGCCCGGGCCCCGCTTGTAGACCGACCCCTGACCGTGAGGTCGCCTTCTTTTCTTCCTTGGCATGTCCTACTCCTTTTCCTGCTGCGCCACGGTCCGCAGGCAGCGACGCAGAGCCTCCACGGAGGTCACTCCCCAGCGCTTCGAGAGCTTCGAGAGAAGCCGGCTGTCCATCAGGGACATCCGAAGCGTGATGCGTGTGTCCTTCCGCTGTCTCGGCTTCAGCGGCGGACGTCCGCGACCGCGAGTCGCACTTCGTGAGCGTCCCGTGACCACAGAGTCATTATTATTTGGCTGCCATAAAATGGCAAGGCCCACCGTAAGGGAAGCCGCCACCCACGCCTACGAGTTTTGCGGGCAGGATCAAAAAGGGGGACGGTCGATGCGTCCGGTCTCGGATCGACACAAACGGGAGAGATCCACGCGCACGACCCTCCCAACTTTCACGTAGGGCAGGTCGCCTGCCTTCAACCAGCGCCTTACGGTGCCTTCGCTGACCTGCAGTATGTCGGCAGCCTGTTTGACTGGCAGCAGTACCGCGGGCATGGCCCGTCGAATCGTTTCAACCAGGTCTAGCATTTGAGCTTGCCGCCGTTCGATTCGGGCAAGTCTGTCCATACTCTCAGCGAAGGCTTCGCGGAGACTATCTGCCCAGTCGCGAGTCACCGGTCAACTCGAGAACGCACGTCAACGTAGCAGCGGTGACAGCGGACGGAACCGGAATCGCTGACACGCGCAACCGTCCAGTTCGTTCGTCCGCACCTCGCGCAACGGATCGCAGCCCTCGGCGCTTGGTCGGCTTGTACCGGTGTCTTCGCAACCGGGGGATTGGAGTCTGAGCCCAGCGAGCCGCCAAGAAAGTTTTGCAAGTACTTCACTGCGCTACCTGAACCATCCCCTCATATGACACCCAGGGCGGAACGAATGGCTTGATGCTCCTGAATGACGTCGCCGAAGGCTTTCATGAGGGTGCGCAGGCGCTGGTTGGGCATGTTGGGAATGGCTTCGAACCAGAAACACCCTTGCTTGAAGAGCGACAGGGTGCGTTTCTTGGAGGTGTTCGGTTTGAGGGTGCGGTCGAGGCCGCAG